>CAIUYS010000320.1 GCA_903903365.1 uncultured Methylococcaceae bacterium | reverse complement strand
TCTGACACCGAATTGTTCGGCTTTTTTTGCCTCATTTTCCCAATCAACACAAAGTTGTTGCGAAAAATCAGTGCGAGTGGTTGATGACTCTGTTAACACGGTATCACCTTGATCACCATAATAACCGATAGCAGAGCCGCTGATTAAAAGCTCAGGTTTAATCGTCATGGCAGCCATACAGTTAACCAACTGCCTGGTCAGATTAATTCGACTATCGCGGATAATCTGTTTGCGGCCTTCACTCCAACGGGCATCAAAAATAGGCGCTCCGGCAAGATTAATAATAATCTGATAACGATCTTCCGGTTTAAGCTGATCGAGGTTATTGAGTGCTTTAACACCTGGCACAGCCATTTTTTCTACCGCATCAAGATTACGACTTAACACGGTAACGTCATAGCCCTGAGCGATTAAACTTTGGGTTAATGCACGTCCAATAAAGCCCGTACCGCCGGTAATCAGTATTTTCATCCCACTCTCCTCATCGACATTAAACATACCACAACACTTCAATTATTTCTGAAGCTGCCTTTTTTAATACTGACATTAAAGCCGCTAATAAACCAGTGAATATTTTATACAGGTTAGCAAGCGTCAGTAGAGTAGCCCTGTAATTTGCATGAAAACTTGGAACCCTTATTCACAAATCAAATATTGTACATGTTTTGTACAACTATAGTTTGACAAAGCGACTTTTGGCGAGTAAGTTAGACACCATGGTTTTTTGCTCTTTTAACGTCTTAAAAAGTTTAGCGATGTACCTGGAATTTGTATAAAGTCTTAAAATCAAATAATTGGTCTAAGATCATACTTAACGTCCTCCTCTATAAACCCTCCCATGTTGTCTAAGGGAGGGTCTTTTTTTGAGTTAAAACATTGGCAAAGTAAATGAATGGTATAGGGCATGGCAACTAACAGCATGAAAAGCATTAAATTTCTCCTTGAAATCAACTTCTATATTTCAGCAATCGTTTTAATAGCCGGTGGCTTGTTGTCAGTACAAGGAAGCTACTCTATTTTTGAATTTAACGAAGATCTTTATGGCGCATTGGACAACAATTTGCGCATGATAATGGTCTATCTGGCCACAACAGAAATTGTCATTTTAGTGTATTGTTTTTTTAGGAAAAATTTTCAGGTAATGATTCTTGTGGGTTTTTTTCTGATTTTAATGATTGGATCGATGGAATTTTACGGTGAAATTAATACGATAGAAATTGACGAAAATTTCCCCCTGTTTTTTCTTTATACCGGACTATCGCATATTTTGTTTGGCATTATGGTTAATATAGAAAAAACCAAGGCGAATGAAGAAGCCAATAAATTTTTATGATATTTTAAACCGTTTTTCTTAATGCCAGCCTTTAAATGTTTCGGCTACCTAAGGCGCGATAGTTTAAGGTTAAATCGTTCGCTCAGCGAACGTCTCTTTTGATGATATATCATTAAGTTAAGTCTAACTTTGGCGTTATAATTATTAATTTAGGTAAGCTGAAATAAATAATCTGTGAATCTATGGCCAGTTTTTCAGAGGCTATTTTTGTCGGGTTATCTTGTTATTCTCTTTCAATTACTTTGAAATCATGAAAAAACTGATTGTTTTAAATTTCGCCTTATTATCAGCTTGTACCGGAACTCCCGATGGCTTAACAGTGATTGATGGCTTTGAGGTTAACCGTTATATGGGCACTTGGTACGAGATAGCCCGACTGGATCATCGTTTTGAAAGGGGTCTGAATAACATCTCGGCCACTTACTCGTTAACAGAGGACGGCGGAGTGAAAGTGCTTAACAAAGGTTGGAACCAAGAGGATGGTAAATGGGAACAGGCTGAAGGCAAGGCCTATTTTGTCGAACAACCCGACAAAGGTCATTTAAAAGTCTCTTTCTTCGGCCCGTTTTATGGCGGCTATAACATCATCGACCTGGATAAGAAAGACTACGCCTATTCGAT
>CAIUYS010000319.1 GCA_903903365.1 uncultured Methylococcaceae bacterium | reverse complement strand
GGCATTGCTCTTTAATTCTTTTCAAAGAGATGGATTGAAAAATACGGGTCAGTTGCGGTCATTGGGGTTTTCAAATTTTAAAATATGAGGTGTTGCCATGAATCCGGATATCATTAAAGCGCTTTTGCTTTACAGTATCGCCTTTAATTATGTGATGCTTTTAATCTGGTTTGTCGTGTTCAGTTTTGCCCACGACTGGCTGTATCGTCTTCATAGTCGATGGTTCAGAATCTCTGTAGAAAGTTTTGATGCGATCCACTATGCCGGCATGGCAGTCTATAAAATTGGGCTTATCCTTTTTAATATAGCGCCTCTCGTCGCCCTCTGGCTGGTATTCTAAGCCGGGTTTTAAGGACGTTAGGAGTCATCTTGACGGGTATTAATTGCCTCTGGTTTTTTACGGAGAAAAGGTCGTCTAAATCGTAATAATGATTTTTGTTTTGGATGCTTACTTGAATTATGCATAATTCATCCCAAATATTATCTTATGCCAAAATAACGGTTTTAATAAGGTTTTGTTAAGGCCAAATAGTCAAATATTGGTTTTTATCTATATCTAAACTAGTAGACGGTATATAATCGAACGTTTTGATTCAATCATTTACTAAATTCACACCGGAAAAAAACATGCTGGGTAAGCTGGTTAAATTTGTTGTAGGGAGCCGTAACGACAGGCTGGTAAAGAAGAAAAAGAAGTTGGTCAAGAAGATCAACGCTTTAGCTTCGGAATACGAAAAGTTATCTGATGAGGCTATAAAAGCAAAAACTCAGGAATTTCGTGATCGTCTGGCGCAAGGTGAAAAACTGGATAACCTGATTCCAGAAGCTTTTGCAGCGGTAAGAGAAGCTTCTTCGCGCGTTTTTGGCATGCGTCATTTTGATGTGCAGCTGATAGGCGGCATGATGCTTCATGACGGCAAAATTGCTGAAATGAAAACCGGTGAGGGTAAAACCTTGATGGCAACCTTGGCGGCTTATTTAAATGCCCTGCCGGGACTCGGCGTTCATGTCGTGACGGTCAATGACTATCTGGCCAGGCGTGACTCTGAATGGATGGGCAGGCTTTACGCTTTTCTGGGAATGAGCACGGGCGTCATCGTCAGTCAAATGGAACATGCGCCAAGGCGTGATGCTTATGCAGCAGACATTACTTACGGCACCAATAACGAATTTGGTTTTGATTATCTGCGCGACAATATGGCTTTTAGTCTGGAACAAAAAGTCCAGCGTGATTTAAGCTTTGCTATTGTTGATGAGGTCGATTCTATCCTTATCGATGAAGCAAGAACACCGCTGATTATTTCCGGGCCGACTGAAGAAAGTACAGAAATTTATAGTAAAGCCAATGAAATCATTCCGTTACTGGTCAGACAGGAAGATGATGAACATCCTGGCGATTACACGGTTGATGAAAAGATACGCCAGGTCTATTTGACCGAAGCAGGTCATGAATGCATTGAGCGCTTAATGCTTGAGCAGGGCTTAATGGCTGAAGGAACCAGCCTTTATGATGCGGCTAATATTCGCCTCATGCACTACTTAAATGCGTCATTACGCGGACATGTCTTATTTAAAAAAGACGTTGATTACATCGTCGCCAATAATGAAGTGGTTATTGTGGATGAATTTACCGGTCGAATAATGCCGGGTCGGCGCTGGTCTGAAGGCTTGCATCAAGCCATCGAAGCCAAAGAACACGTCACTATTAACAGTGAAAACCAGACACTGGCATCCATTACCTTCCAGAACTATTTTCGCTTGTACGACAAACTTTCAGGTATGACCGGTACGGCCGATACCGAAGCGTTTGAGCTGAACAAGATTTATGGTCTTGAAGTTGTGGTTGTGCCAACGCATCGCCCCATGATTCGCAAGGATTTGGGTGACATGGTTTATTTGACCACAGATGAAAAATACATCGCTGTTGCGGATGATATTAAAAGCTGTGTTAGTCGTGGACAGCCCGTTTTAGTGGGAACTACCTCCATTGAAAATTCTGAACGTCTTTCCGAGTTGCTTAAAAAACAAGGCATTAAACACGAAGTGCTTAATGCCAAGCAACACGAACGTGAAGCTAATATTATTGAACAAGCCGGTATGCCGGGTGCCGTCACTATCGCTACCAATATGGCGGGGCGGGGTACTGATATTGTCTTGGGCGGTAATCTGGATGCCGAGCTTAAACTGTTAGGCGTAGATGCCAGTGACGCTGAAAAAGAAAGAGTACGCGGCGCATGGCTGGACAGGCATAATGAAGTGCTTGCCAATGGCGGTTTGCATGTTATTGGCTCGGAGCGTCATGAGTCACGCCGAATAGATAATCAATTAAGAGGCCGTTCCGGTCGTCAGGGCGATCCTGGTTCGACACGGTTTTATTTATCCCTGCAAGATGATTTGATGCGTATTTTTGCCTCTGATCGTGTGGCCGGGTTGATGAAAAAGCTGGGTATGGGGGATGGTGAGGCTATTGAGCATCCTTGGGTAACCCGGTCTATTGAAAATGCGCAACGCAAGGTTGAAGGCCGCAATTTTGATATACGTAAAGAAATTTTGGCTTATGACGATGTTGCCAACGATCAACGTAAAGTAATTTACTCGCAACGTAATGAGTTGATGGCGGCAGAAGAAATTTCCGAGATTATCACGGCGATTCGTAAAGATGTCGTTAATAATGTGATTACCCAGTATATTCCGCCCAAAACGATGGCCGAACAATGGGATATAAAGGGTCTGGAAGAGCATTTGCATCAAGAGTTTAATGTTCAAACATCCGTGCAGCGTATGCTGGATGACGATCATAACTTGCAGGAAATGTCTTTGCGAACCCGCATTATTGATATTCTGGAACAGAATCACAAAGAAAAAGAGCACCAGATCACTAAAGAGGTATTACAGCATTTTGAAAAATCGGTGATGCTGCAAGTGTTGGATACCAGCTGGAAAGAACATCTGGCGGCGATGGATTATTTACGTCAGGGTATCCATTTTAGAGGGTATGCACAAAAAGATCCCAAGCAGGAATACAAGCGCGAAGCTTTTGAAATGTTCACCAGTTTGCTTGAACATATCAAATATGAAGTGATTGGGATTCTGTTCAAAGTTCAGGTTCGGCAGGAAGAAGATGTTCTGGCGATTGATGAGCAAATGCAGACGCCAAGAGAAATGCACTTTGAACATGCCGCAGCGCCAGCTCTGGATGCTTATGAGGAGTCACTGGTTGCCGCTGAAGAAGAAGTTGCTGCCGTATCAGAGCACCCGTTTGTAAGAGAAGGCAGTAAAGTAGGTCGTAATGATCCTTGCCCTTGCGGGTCAGGAAAAAAATACAAGCTTTGTCATGGTAAATTAAGCTAACCGTTTTACCATCGTTCAATAAAGTGGCCGGAGATGATTGTACTAACAAGTTATTAATAACCTGTTAGCCGATTGTTTTCGGCCTTTTTGTTTTCTGGATAGCCAGTTTTTATGGGTTTTTTATAAGAACGACATAAGAATAATTAAAACAATCAGTTAAGATTTTTTAGGTAGCTTACTATTAATGTAGGTAAATCCATTAAATTTTAAAGAATTATGTCACTAAGTAACTCGCAAAAAATATCTTCTAACCCAAGCCTCTTCGAGAGTGTGTTGATTTTTAGTTGGAGCTGGATCTGACTGCCAGCAATCGACCCATAAGCGACATTCACCTCATATTTCCGACTGTCGGCGAACTAACTCTAAGCTGACAGTCAATTGAACTGGGAGGCAATTATATCAATTGACCGACTATCGACCATCAGCACGTCAAAAAGTCGCACTCCTTTGACGCATTGCAGGGTACTAGGTGTCGGAGTCCATCACTCATAGAGATCAGTTCTTTAATTTTTCTGTCTAATTAGCTAAAAGCAGGTATCTTTTTTTATGGGTAGCGTGAAATAAAAGGTGGTTCCTTTTCCAACTTTGCTGTTAAATTTCAAATAACCTCCATGCGCTTCGATAATAGAGCAGCAAATAGATAAGCCCATGCCCATGCCTTCTGTCTTGGTGGTGTAAAAAGGCATTAATATTTGCTGTTGCTGATCGTCAGGAATG
>CAIUYS010000318.1 GCA_903903365.1 uncultured Methylococcaceae bacterium | reverse complement strand
AGAATAATTTATGCTGCGCCACATTAATACGCCCTGCTAATTAGCTCTCTGGGTAACATCTTCTATCGCCAACAAAATAAGCGCCTGAATTCCTGGAGATTGTTTCAAAATACGGCCATTGATTATCAGCCGCTTTTTACCAATAACAGGAAAAATTACTTCCAGGTAATACTCATCAAAGGCAATATTACTAATTAATGTTTCGGTTAAATAGTTACGCAAGGGAGCACTGTCCCAAGCGGAATTATTGATTGTAAATAAGGATTGCCCCGTCAGATTTTCATTATTAACAGTAAATGTCTGATTAAATGCAGGGTTGGCAGTGAGTATATGTAACTCATCATCCAGCACCAGTAGCGGTTGGCGTACGGTATTAACAATCGCTGTTGTTAGATACGCCGCCTGCGCCGTTTGTTCGGCTTTTTTAAGCCGGCTTATATCAACAAAACTGATCACCAAACCATCTATCATGTTTTCCGCCGTTCGATAAGGGAGAATACGTAACAGATACCACTCATCATTAACTGTCTGCACTTCGGTGTCTTTGTGAACCAGGGTTTTTAGTACCGTTTTAGCATCATCAATTAAATGGTCATATTTAAGGGTTGAAACCAGATCCTCAAGCGGCCTGCCTACATCACCATCAATCAACTTGATAATAGCGGTCGCTTGCCGGGTAAAACGTTTTATTTTTAAATGACCGTCGAGAAAAATGGTGGCAATATCCGTGCTGTTTAATAGATTTTGCATGTCATCATGGGTATCGGAAAGTGTTTCAATCTTAGCTTGCAGCTCACTGTTAACGCTATTAAGTTCTTCGTTAAGCGATTGCATTTCTTCTTTGGCCGTTTCCAATTCTTCATTAGAACTTTGCAGTTCTTCATTGATTGATTGTAACTCTTCGTTAGTGGACTTAAGCTCTTCATTAGCCGTTTCCAGCTCCTCAATAGTCGTTCTAAGAGATTCTTTGGTAAAGAACAGCTCCTGTTCAAGTTGTTCTTTTTCATCCGCTTTATTAATCAGAATCGAATCCGTCTTGGTGCTGTCAGGAGGCTGAACTTTGTTTTCTGTTATCGTGGGGTAAAAAGAGACTAAAAAAAAGTCTCTTAGCGCTTCCGGGTCTATTATTTTTTTAAGTTTCAGGTCTATTGTTTCAAAATCACCATTCGTTTTTACCCTAAGTCCGCTACTGATAATTTCTGTTTCGCCTTTTTTGGCAGCTAACCGCAACGATGACACTAAGGGCAAACGTAGACCTTCTCTGGCCATCTCAATAATATTCATGTTTGGCTGCCCTGCCGAGGGCTCAAGATATTTACCGGTGCGACCGTGGATATAAATAATACTACCGTGCTCATTAATAATTACACTTACCGGCACAAAACAATTCAATAATAATCGCTCTATTTGACGCGCAAGGTTGCTTTCCTGAATTTCAGAACCCGGCACGATAAGCGGTGCCCGTAAGGACTCCCCTATACTGGTGGAAAACTGGTTGAGTTTAGACACAAGAAAGGTGGCTCGGGTATTTTTGCGTTGATATAGCTTCCATTTCTTGTCAATTGCCAAAAACAGGTTATCAAAATGACCAATGGATTCGGATGAACCCAGGAACAAAATGCCGCCGGGATTCAGTGCGTAATGAAACTGAGGAAAAATCTCTTTTTGCAGTTCAGCATTCAGGTAAATCAGTAAATTT
>CAIUYS010000317.1 GCA_903903365.1 uncultured Methylococcaceae bacterium | reverse complement strand
GGGTTTCGCGCTGCTCTACCAATCCACGAGCTTGAATAAAAAAACTCAGGGACTCTCTAAAATTCATTGTTTAAAAGAAAATCTGAAAATGTTGTAAAGCCGATTGGATACCACGTTGTGTTGTTTCTGTAAGAGCGACTCAAAACCTTACGGTAAACGAACCATAAACACCCGAAAACCCCGCTCTTAATTGCGTATCGACTTTGCCGATGATCGCAATTTCATCCCTTAAGTCCAGCTTCAGCTCGCCGCCGACATTGAAACTATTGACTGCCGGTTTGGCGCCATTGGAACCAAAGGCTGCACCGCCGCCGTTAAAGTTGGAGGTGACAGCGAACGGATCGCCGAAGAAATCATAGAGCCATTTGCTGTGTAACTCCGGCGTCACTTTGCCCCATTGCGAACTCAGGGTAGTGGCTATCCGCCCGCCCAGGCCGGACTGCAACTGGTTATAGTTCTGGGTGCCGGCATTCACATTTAAAGCGCCAGCTCCGGTTTCGTTATAGCTGTTGATATGCAGGTTATTATATTGAAGCGACACCAACGGGGTCACTTCGATGGCGTCTGCGAACTTGAACTGATAACCGCCGCCCAGGTACGCACCATATTGCTGGCCGTCATAGCTACCGTTCGCGGTTCTCATGATGACGTTACCGACATTGATGTTGCGCCGACCGGCATACCAGTTATAGGCAAAAGACACGGCGGTATCGATAAAGAACGGTCGCTTCTGGTCTTGATAACCTCCATAAAGCGTGGTCTGGGCACTGTTGATGGTGGTTTGCGCATTATTGGCATCGGAGTTGACATTGCCGTAAGCATAACCGCCGCTGATGCCCAGGGTAACGGCATCGGTGAAACGGCGGTCAATGCCCAGCGCCGTACCGGCATTCCATGCGTTATAACCGGCGATGCCGCCGCGAGTGCCTTGGTTCAAATAACTGCCGTAACCCTTGGCCCAAAGGCCGTCCAGCTTATCCTCCTCGCCGCTGGACACGCCAGACCGCGCCGAATGTTTGGATTGCACTTCCGTATGGGCTTTTTCCACCCGGTCAATCGAGACGCTGGTAAAATTATTGAGCGACGCACGGTCGGTGTTGATCACACCGGCATCGACCTGCGGAACCATCGTATCCAGCGCTGCAGCAACTTGCGCCCTGCTTAAGCCGGACATCGTATTTAAGACGTTGGTCATATCGGCTGACGGGTTGGTGATATTATCCAGCACGGTACCAACGTTTCTGGCATTGGTATCACCAGGATTGGCATCACTGGCATAATTTGTAGCATTCACCGCAGCCGTGTAGATTAATTGCAGATCGTTGCCCAAGGTGCCGATGCTGAAAAAACCATTGTTCTTAACGCCAGTAATATTATTGTTGTTGATAAAATTGGTGGTCAACAAGTTGAATTTGTTGGCGTCGAAGAGATTAACGCCACCATCGGCGCTGGCAATCTTCCAGGTGTAATTGGTAAATTTATTGAAATTAACCACAGCACCGGAGGTATTGCCCGCATTCAGACCCGTAATAGCGATTGTGAATTTACTGCCGCTGGTGGCCGAAATGTTCAGGGCGCCGCCGGTTATGTTGTGTAAATCCCAGCCGGTAGGGTTACCTGCGGCACCAGTGGCATTATTGATCTGCCAGAGATAAGCACCGCCACCGGCATAGGTGGCGCCACCGGCGCTGGTGAGCGTGCCGGGGCTGTTGCCGGGGCTGAGCGTGCCGCCGCTGTTGATGCTGACCTCGCCGGTGGTACCGCTCCCCTCCAGGATGCCGCCGCTATTGACGGAGGTAAGTAAACTGGTAGCGATAGAGCCGTCAACGACTAATGTGCCTGCGTTGATGTTGGTGTCACCGGTATAGGTGTTGGCACCGGACAGTATGGTCGTCCCGCTACCTGCCTGGGTGAATGAACCTGTTCCGCTGATGGCGTTTGCGGAGCCTATGGTGAACGCATTGTTGCGGTTTATTGTCAGGTTACCATTGTCCGTCACCAACCCACCGCCAAGCGCACCGGTCGTGCCGCCATTGCCGATTTGCAAGATACCGCCAGTAATAGTGGTCGCGCCGGTGTAAGTATTGGTGCCTGAGAATATCTGAGTGCCTGTGCCAATTTTCGTTACGCCACCACCTGTACCGATAATCGCACCCGCGTAAGCCAGAGGGTTCGTATTGTCGCCACCTGTCGTCAGGGTCGCATTACCCAGGGTCACAACGCCACCCGTCACGCCACCGCCCGCTATGGAACCGATCTGGGTATTAAATCCCGTGATGTCCAGGCCTGTGTTCGCCGCATTAGCCATCGTCACCGCCGAGTTGTTGCCGAACGCGCCGCTGGTATTCGCTACTGAAGCCACGCCGGCTTTGAGGGTTCCGGCGCTGACTGTCGTCGTGCCGGTGTAGGTGTTGGTGCCGGAAAGAGTTAGCGTACCTGTTCCAGTCTTGATCAAACCGGTATCTACTCCATCCAAGTGACCAATAATAGTCGACACATTCAGAATATCACCAGCCCCTATGTTAAACGTTGTTCCGCCCGTCTGGCCCAGTAGGGCAGCGCCACCGGTGATGGTGGAGGTTCTGCCATTCCCGAGAGTGGACACGCCTCCAGTAAAGTTCCAATTGGGAGTACCAGTCCCGCCTGTTTCTGAAAGTGTGCCGCCATTCAGAATAAGAGCATTCAAAAGATAACCGCTCCCGCTTGCATCGGTTATAAGCCCGCCGGAATTTATCTGGATCGTCTGAGAAGTAGGTGTATCGCCAAGGAAAGAATTGTTACCATTACCGGCGTTGATGGTTCCCCCGCTATTAACCACAATGGAGGACGAATGCCCAAGAGCACCGTAGGACGTATTGCCGACATCGGCGAACAGCGTTCCGCCGTTTACTGTTGTTATCCCGGTGTAGGTGTTGAGCCCTTTAAGCGTAAGCGTAAACGCGTCGGCCTTGGTCAAACCGCCGGTGCCGGAAATCACGCCACTGATCGTGGTATTGCTTCCACCCTTAACATTAAGGGTCCTGCTATCTGGAATAACTATATTGCCCGTCACAGTTAACAGCCCGCTACTACTGGTTCCAATATCTAAATCAGTTGAACTTGACAGTGTTATATTATTTCCCACTGTCTGGGCATTACCTGAACCATTCAAGATTGCCCATGATCCGACGCCAGGAATTCCCCTAGGATCCATACCCGTTAAAGTTATAGCATTGCCACTGGTAACAAATAACCCCGGCCCATCAAACTTAATCCCTGCAAATGATGTACCCGCAATGAAGTCGTTGACGGGAGTTAACCGGATTGATCCTGAAAATACCAACCCGTTTCCTGCACCAGGCGCAATGCCGCCCCAGTTAGCGGCGGTTTGCCAGTTGTCGTTACCCCCAACGCCAGTCCATGTCGAAGTGGTCGCACCGTTCGCAAACGCCGACACCGAATGCAACAAAATCAGCGCAATAAGGACATTGACAAAAATTATCTTCTTCATTGGATTGCCCCTTTCTGTTCAGGCGAAACTGCCTGGGTTTTTTCCTGGCTCTTCCGGTATTTTTCCTGCATGCCGCGCCACTGGGTCATTTGGGCGGCGGTGAGTTCGCTTTCTATGGCCCGGATGCTGGCTATATCTTCATAGGTGGCGTCCGCCTGTATCCGGGCGATGGTGCGCAGTTTTTCTTTTATCTTGGCCAGGTCGGCCTTGGTTTCCAGCAGTTTATTGAGACCGGCCCGATGCTGATTGAGTTCTTCGGTTTTTTCCTTAAGAGTGTTCTGAATTTTCGAGATGATGCTGCGGAGATTGGCTTCCTGCTTGTTGGTGATGGCGAGTTCTTTCTTGTATTTGAAGATGGACTCGTCACCTTTCTCTTTGGTTGAAGATAAGGCGGCGCTTGTTAACGAAAGCGCGGTTATAAAGAGAATCGCGCCAATGGCTTTGATTGGTTTGTTAATCATCGAAGTGCCTCTGAATTGATAGTTACAGTTGCAAATAAAGTAAACAGGGTTATCGGGCTTAAGATTTTTTTAAGATTGTAATCCTAAGCAACATAAATATCTAACAAAAAGGTTGATTCGCCGAATGAACGCAAGCATCTAGCAAGTAGCCTCGATGAAGCAAAACGGAATCGAGGATTTATCAACGCCGATATTCGTGTTTTGTAGGGGCAATCCCTTGCGGTTGCCCTGCTAACATCTTGGCATTAAAGGGCAGGCGTAAAGCCTGCCCCTACAAAATCCCGATCGCAACTTCAAAACCTCACGGTAAACGAGCCAAACACGCCGGAGAAGCCCTGTCTTAATTGCGTATCGATTTTGCCGATAACGGCAATTTCATCCCGTAAGTCCAGTTTCAGTTCTCCGCCAACATTGAAACTGTTGACTGCCGGTTTGGCGCCATTGGAGCCAAAGGCTGCGCCGCCGCCGTTAAAGTTGGAGGTGACCGCGAACGGGTCGCCGAAGAAATCATAGAGCCATTTGCTGTGCAACTCTGGCGTTACTTTGCCCCATTGCGAATGTAAGGTTGTGGCTATCCGTCCGCCCAGGCCAGACTGCAACTGATTGTAGTTCTGGGTGCCGGCATTCACATTTAAAGCGCCAGCTCCGGTTTCGTTATAACTATTGATGTGCAGGTTATTGTATTGAAGCGACACCAATGGGGTCACTTCGATGGCGTCTGCGAACTTGAACTGATAACCTCCGCCCAGGTACGCGCCATATTGCTGGCCGTCATAGCTACCGTTGGCGGTTCTCAAGATGACGTCAGCGACGTTAATGTTGCGCCGACCGGCATACCAGTTATAGGCAAAAGACACGGCGGTATCGATAAAGAACGGTCGCTTCTGGTCTTGATAACCGCCATAAAGCGTGGTCTGGGCGCTGTTGATGGTGGTTTGCGCATTATTGGCATCGGAGTTGACATTGCCGTAAGCATAACCACCGCTGACACCGAGGGTGACAGCATCGGTGAAACGGCGGTCAACGCCCAGCGCCGTGCCGGCATTCCAGGCGTTATAGCCGGCGATACCGCCGCGCGTGCCTTGCGTCAAATAACTGCCGTAACCCTTGGCCCACAGGCCGTCCAGCTTATCCGCTTCGCCACTGGAGACACCAGATCGCACCGGATGTTTGGATTGCACCTCCGTATATGCTTTTTCCACCCGGTCAATCGAGACGCTGGTAAAATTATTGAGCGTGGCCCGGTCGTTGTTGATGATACCGGCATCGACCTCGGGAACCAAAGTATCCAGCGCTGAAGCAACTTGGGGTTTGCTTAAGCCTTCCATCGTATTTAATACGCTGAACATATCGGCTGACGGGTTGTGGACATTGTCCAGCACGTTGCCGACGTTTCTAGCATTGGCATCACCGGGATTGGCGTCACTGGCGAAACCATTTGTGACGCGACTGGCGGTGATTATCAGCTCATCGGAGGAGAAAGTTGTCGCTGCGAAAGTCACATGATGGTTTCCGAAGACGGAAATGGCCGGGGCTGCGATAGCGCTTCCTACGGCCGCGCCTTGTATAATTTTGTAGGTCGCAATGTTCTGAATATAATTCGAGACATTTAGGCCAAGATTGTAGCCGCTCCGGTTGCAACTAGTGAGCCGTTAGTGGCTCCGTTTACCGCAACCATCAGTGTTGAGGCAGCACCTTGGGTATAAGTATCGCCAATAGCCAGAGTGGTCGAGCCAATGTCCAGTATGGCGTTGCTCTTGATTTCTCCAGTCCCAAAAGTGCTGACATCGCCTACCCGAAGTGTGCCGCCATTGACTGTTACTGTGCCAATCGTTGTGACCCTGCCGTTCACAGTTCCGGCGTTAACGACAAGAGCATCCGTACCCGCCCCAAGATCAATGTTGCCGGTGATAGAACCGCCGTTGACTGTCACCGTGTCGTTTCCTGCGCCGGTTTGGACTGCATCACCGCTACCGCTGCCGGTTATCGTGCCCGTGTTGGTGATATCTGTGTTGCCGGCCAAGACTTTGACGGCGGTGCCGTTGGCGCCAGGGCCGGTAATGGTGCCGGAGTTGTTGAGAATATTTTTGACATCACCGACATAAGCAACAGCATCCCCTTTAAAAAGTAAGGCGATATTTTCCGAGCCCGCGATATTGAATTTCTTGGTATCTACATTGGCTGTTATCGTACCGGCGTTGTTGACGGTGTAGTTCTGAGATCCGACCAAGATGCCCTGCCCGCCACTGATGCTTCCGCCGGAGTCGACCGTAATCGTATTGGGAGTGCCGGCATCGAGTTTGGCGCCGGTTTGAAAATTGGCCCCGGCCCAGAGAGTATCGGTCGAACCGGTAACTTTAAAACTGGCAAAGCCGTTGCCGTATTGGGCGTCTGCGTCACTGCTAAGGATGCCCCCTTTGTTTTTTGTGTAAATATAAGACTCCGTCGCGTAAATGCCGACGACTTTTACTTGCCCTGCTTCGTTGGTGCCGGATGGGGTCTTCGTCGGATCACTACTCCCTGTCCCGCCCAACAGCGTAAACTCGGACATGCCCTGCACCTGACTCAACAGCGTAGGGGGATTAACCGTTTGACCCCAGTAGTAGGTGTAACCCAACTGCGTCCAGGGAAACGGATTCGTAGTGTACGCTTGGACTGCCCAAGCCGTATACGCGGTCTTATAGTTGTTGAAGACATTTGTCGCAGGAACGCCTGTGCCAATTCCTGCAGCCGTTGCGTCAGCGGGAAAAGAAGCACTGGTGCCATACATTAATGGATCCGTGCTGAAAGCGGCGGGATTGGGATTGCGCACCGGGCGCAAAAGATAGGGATTGTTACCGGCATTCCCGACGGACACCGCCATCTCAAAGATGGCATCGTGAGTGCCGGTAATGTTCATACCCAAGCCTCGCTCAATTCCCTGGATGACTGTGCTTCCGGTCAAGCCTTGGCCAATAATAAAATTAGTCATCCCGTTGCCGGTAGTAACCCACGAACCAAACGAGCTTTTGCCTCCGAAGATAGCGTAGTCGCTTCCGGCGGTAATAACAGGTCCGCCAAACCCGCCGTTATAGGGTGAGCTTGTGCTGGCCGTCCGGACAATCAATTGATTGTTAGCCAAAGCACCATAATATTGTAACCCGTTGGTATTTACTCCCACGGAGCCGGCTTCGGACACATTGAACAGATCAGGAGCCAGCCATGTCGTCGGGGCGTCCGCGTGAGCCTTGGCATTGACGATCGACTGGGAATAAGTCTCTGTATCCGCAACAGCGGGAGGCAGTAAAAAAAACCAGACAAGAATGACCAGTAGTGAAAGGCGAATTTTAAGGTTCATTGGACACTCCCTTTTTGTTCGGGCGAAACAATCTGGTTTTTCTCCTGGCTCTTCCGGAATTTTTCCTGCATGCCGCGCCTTTTGTTCATTTGGTCGGCGGTAAGTCCGGTTTCTATGGTCCTGACACCGGCTATATCTTCGTAGGTGGCGTCAGCCAGTATCCAAGTGTGCAGCTTTTCTATTATATTGGCCAGGTCGGTTTTATCCTCAAGCATTTTATTGCGTTCGACCCGGTGCTTATTGATTTCTTCAGTTTTTTCCTTAAGGGTGTCCTGAATCTTTAAGATGCTGCTGCGGAGTTCATTTTTATATTTTCTAAAGACACTTTAATCAATTCTGAAAATACGCCTCTGCGCCTGGCTTGAGGATGGGTTTCAATGCGCTTATAGGAATGATCATCCGGGGTCCCAGGCAGACGCCCATAGCGTGGCCGATGCCGGAAACGACAAAGGAGATTTTATCCGGCTCGTCAAATTCGAAAGCCAGGTACTCCAGCAATACATCGTTGCAGTCAGTGTCCGAATCCGAAGCCATATCCGCTGGAGCCGGAGCACGGTTACTTGCTGACTTCATTTTTTCTCTAATAAAGTCAGCAATAACGGGGTCTAAATCTATTTGATTGTCATGACTTCTTTGGGCCGGAAACAGGCGGTTAAAGTCAAAATAGTCGCCGTGGATAAGGTCAAGCGTAAACGGATCGTAATGGTTGTTCGGATGAGCTCCCCCGCAATAAGTGCTGCCCGATTCGACGACCGTCATCAAAGTTTCCGACAGGTAGCGCACCCCGATTTTTTCCGAGTCGTAGTTTCCCAAGTCTCCTGAAGCCATTTGAGACCCGGCGTAGAGCGTTGCCATGCATGACAGTGCAGCCAGGCTCATCTGCCAGTGGCGCTGTTCAAGAATCTGATTGCTGGCGGCAAGTACCTGAGGATTGGGATGGCGAGTCAGGCGTGGGTAGGCGAACCGGGTTCGCGGATCGGTCACCATGCGGTAACCGACGTTCTTACGTACAATTTCTGGCCCAAGCTGCAACGGGAATTGCATTTTCAGATAATCGTAGGGAGCGTTGCCGAGCGAGATGATCGTGCCAACCGCGATGCCGCTGCCGGTGCCCGACGTAACTGCAATAGTGACCGCTTCCACGCCTTCCGGTTTAATGGCATCGGGGTCGTAACGGCCGACCTGATGCAATTTAAAAGCCCTGTTTTTTTTGGTTTTGGCATTATGCCAAGTACCCTGATAGGTATCGCCTTTGATTTCCCCTTGCCATACACTGCGCGGTTTTTTCGTGACCGGGTCGATGAATATCGGCAGATCCGGATCGCTATTATCGTCGGCATCAAGCCGCTTCCCATGCTCTTCTTTAGGAAGCGCTTCCTTGAGTGCTGCAAGCGTACCCTGCAGGGGAATATCGACGCCAAAGCGCAGATAAAAATAACGGCCCTCATAGCTGGCAGATTTTTTTTCAAGTTCAAGCACGACTTCCGTATTTTTCCCCAGCGTTCCTTTGAAAACAATGCGTTCGCCGGCAACGGCCACACCGGTGGCAACAGAGAACAATGCGCTAAAAATAATGATATAGTGAAAGAGTGTTTTCATGGTCGGGATGTGCCATTAATTAAGCGGAGCAAGTGATGGCTCAAATGCACACTCTTAAACTTTGGATAAAAGCGTGCAAAGAGACTCAGAACCTTATGGTCAACGAGCCAAACACGCCGGAGAAGCCTTCCTTAATCTGCGTATCGACTCTGCCTATAATGGCTATTTCCTCAGCTTTTTTAAACTCCATTTTCAACTCGCCGCCGACATTGAAGCTATTAACAGCGGGCTTGGCGCCATTAGTACCAAAGCCTGCACCACCGCCGTTAAAGTTGGAGGTGACTGCGAAGGGGTCGCCGAAAAAGTCATATAGCCATTTGCTATGGACTTCTGGCGTCAACCTGCCCCATTGATTATCCCAGATGGTGCTTATGCGGGCACCCAGACCGGACTGAAGCTGATTATAATTCTGACTAGCGATAGTTAAATTTAATGCCCCTGCCCCACTTTCGGTATACCCGTTTAAGTGCATGTTATTATATTGAAGCGATGCCAGCGGCGTAAACCGGATAGTGTCTGTTAAATTAAATGAGTACCCACCACCCACGTAGGCCCCATACTGCTGTCCGTTATAGTTGGCATTTGCTCTTCCCAGAAGCGTGTTACCGTCAATGATATTGCGCCGACCCACTTGCCAGTTATAAGCAAAAGTAAGCGCCGTATCAATAAAGAAAGGTCGTATTTTATCTTGATACCCTCCATAAACAGAGGTCTGAGCGCTATTGATAACAGTATTGTCATTATTGACTGAATTAACATTACCGTAAGCATATCCACCGCTGATACCCAGGATAAGAGCATCGCTGAAGCAGTGATCAACGCCCAACGCAGTACCGGCATTCCACGCATTATAGCCGGCGATGCCGCTACGTGCACTTTGGGACAAATAACTGCCGAAACCTTTGATCCAAAGACCTGCGTCACAACTGGAGACGCTCTTTGACCCGGCTAAACCCCTGAGCGCCATATTAACTTTTTCCACTCGGTCAATCGAGACACCGGTGAAATTATTGAGGATAGCACGGTCGCTGTTAATCGTGCCGGCATCGGCCACCGGCCCTTGGTTGATAGTCGGATTATCCGCTGCATGCGTATAAAGTAGTACCAGATCATTACCGGTATTAACGATACTAAAAGAGCCATTACTCTTGGTACCCGTGATACTGTTATTGTCAATAAAACGAGCGGTTGCCAAGTTGAACTTGTCTGCGGAAAAACCGTTAACGCCACCTGTGGCACTGGCAATCCTCCAGGTGTAATCGAGATTTTTATTAAAATTAACTACCTTACCGCTGGTATTGCCGGCATTCAGACCAGTAATATCGATTGTGAATTGATTGCCACTTGTTGCCGAAATATTCAGTGCTCCCGGGGTGATATTATGTAAATCCCAGCCTGTGGTGCTACCTGCAACACCGGTAGCATTATTGATTTGCCAGAGATACGTACCGCCGCCGCCATAAGTGGCACCGATGCTGGTCAGTGTGCCCGGGCTATTGCCGGGGCTGAGGATGCCGCCGCTATTGATGATGACTTCGCCGGTAGTGCCGCTTCCTGCAAGGGTGCCGCCGCTGTTGACGGAGGTAAGTAGGCTAGAAGCAATCGAGCCGTCAACAATAAGCGTTCCGGCATTGATGTCAGTGTTTCCTGTATAGGTATTGGCACCACTTAGAGTAAGACTGCCTGTGCCTTGTTTGATGACATTGCCGGTTTCGGAGATTACGCCCGCGAAGGTGGTGTTGATTGCATTTTTTCCGGTTGTTAGCGTTGCTGCATCAAGAAGGACTTTGCTGCCTACTTCACCGATCAGTACGTCAATCCTGTTGGCAAAGTTGTTAAGGTCAAGAGTTCCTGTACCACCAACCGTCGTTGCAGATCCGGCCGAGAAGCTGTTAGCGGCTTCGGCCTGTAGCGTGCCGGCGTTGATGGTGGTCGTGCCGGTGTAGGTGTTGGCGCCGCTTAGGGTAAGAATGCCTGTACCCTGCTTGATGACATTGCCGGTTTCGGAGATGACGCCCGCGAAGGTGCTGTTGGTTGCATCCTTTCCGGTCGTTAGCGTTGCTGCATCAAGAAGGACCTTGCTGCCTGAGGCACCGGCCAGGACGTCGATCCTGTTGGCAAAGTTGTTAAGGTCGAGGGTGCCTGCTGCGCCCAGCGTCGTTGCCGAACCGGCCGAGAAGCTGTTAGCGGCTTCGGCCTGTAGCGTGCCGGCGTTGATGGTGGTCGTGCCGGTGTAGGTGTTGGTACCGCTTAACGTAAGAATGCCTGTGCCCTGCTTGATGACATTGCCGGTT
>CAIUYS010000316.1 GCA_903903365.1 uncultured Methylococcaceae bacterium | reverse complement strand
GACTATAAAGTGGACGATTATTTATTCCGAGCGGCCTAAAGACCGGAGTACAAACCTAGGTTTGCACTCCAAATTGGGGGCTTATTTATTGCGAGTTGCTCTACCGCTCGTGCTCGTACGTAGGAACGTGAAAACTTAAAAAAATATGACTATCAACACACAAACTATTGAAATCCCCGTATGGCCTTACGTTTATGGTCAACCTTCCGGCTTTGGTAAAATCCGCAGTATTCCCGAAGATTTTATCGTTAAAGAAAATTTGGCTTTTGAACCGTCTGGTGCTGGGGAACATGCCTTTTTGCAAATAGAAAAGACTGGCGAAAATACCGATTATGTCGCCAGACAGTTAGCCCGGTTTGCCAATGTCAGGCAGCGTGATGTCAGTTATGCGGGCTTAAAAGACCGACATGCGGTCACGACCCAATGGTTTAGTGTTTGGTTGCCCGGTAAGGCTGATCCGGATTGGTCGCAGTTTGAAACAGATACCATGAAAGTGTTACATGCCGTGCGTCATGCACGAAAGTTAAAGCGAGGCGTATTGTCAGGTAACCACTTTACACTGACTGTTCGTGACTGGCAGGGCGATAAAGACAAAACCATTCAGCAATTGGAAGGTATCAAAGCCAATGGCATGGCCAATTATTATGGTTCGCAACGCTTTGGTAATGAAGGCCAAAACGTTAATAAAGCCTTGGCCATGTTTGCGGGTGCCAAAGTTGGGCGTGAACAACGCAGTCTGTATTTGTCGGCCGCACGCTCTTATTTGTTTAATCAGATTTTGGCTTGTCGGGTTACTCGTAAAAACTGGAATCAGCCGCTTGCAGGTGACACCTACCAATTTGACTTGTCGCATAGTTGTTTTAAATCCGAATTGCCGGATGCTGAAATTATCCGTCGATTGGAGATAAGAGATATTCATCCGACAGGTGCGTTATGGGGCAAGGGAGACGCTGGCGTATCGGCAGATACACTAGACCTTGAGCAAGGTATTATCGATGTTTATCCTGAACTGGCTCAAGGTTTGATAGCCTGTGGCGTTGATAAAGACCGACGTGCCTTGCGGGTTAATGTGCAGGATTTACAGTGGCAGTTTGTCAATGACACCACCTTAAAACTTGATTTTACCTTGCCGGCGGGAAGTTACGCGACATCGGTGTTGCGCGAGATTATTGAGGTGTAAGTTTTTGAATGAATTTCCTTCAGCCGCCCCTGGAAGTTAGTCGGGATTTGAAACTCCGACTGAAACATTTACATATATCAGTGGCTTGAAAAACTTCAGTAACAGGATTGCAAACTCCGTTACGCTTTAGTGCATTGATTGATTGGCTGCTTTGTTCGTAAATTAAAGTACCTCCGCCTATTGCTTTTTCCATGATAGCCGCGATGCCAAAGTCAGGATGTTGAATCGTATGAATTAATGTAATGATGTTGTGCCTTTTTGTATGAATAATTTTGGATTCATCAAGAATGCAAATTAGCTGTTGTAAATCAATTAATTGAGTTTTCACAAGTTAGATATATTAGAAAGGATTAAACTGAAAGGATCATCGATAAGGCTCAAATGAACTTTGTCTTGGATGGGCACTCCGTTGTGCAACTTAAAACATCGCCATTCCAAGTAGCAAAAATTTTAATCTCTTGGAAGCACATAAACCATTCGTATAAATACCTAGAAGACTGGCCGAGAAGGGGAAGCCTGCCTGAAAGTCGCTTGGATCTTGTAATCCGGACTTAAATGTTTGAAGAGTTTAGTGCGTTGTAAAACGTGAGTAACGAGGATGTAAAACTCCATCTGACGCTATAGCGTGAAACTGGTCCATCATTCAGAATCACTGGTGTGGCTGTACTTTTCCCCCAGTTGCAATAACACAAACACCGCACCTGTGCCGCCATCTTTGGGTGATGCAGAACAAAATGCCTGAACATATTTATGTTGTCTTAACCATACATTGAGGTTGTTTTTTAAAACCGGGTGGTTGTCAGTTGAGCGATAACCTTTGCCGTGAACAATATGTACGCAGCGGCAACCGACTTGTACACAGTCATGTAAAAAATTTAGCAAATGATTTTTAGCGGCATTGCTGGTTAAGCCATGCAGATCAATTTCTGCATCCATACCAAAAAAACCGCGCCGTAATTTTTTTAAGACATTATTTTGCAAGCCCGGTGCGATAAAGCATAAGGCATCTTCAAGTCCGACTTTTTCGATATCGGTTGCTGCCGAGTCCATTAAATGACCATTGACATCAATGACACCGGGTCTGGGATAAGGCTTGGGTTTATTGTCTTTATTTAACAGTACCTTGTCACTATTAATGGCGCGTACTTTACCGATGGTGTGGCGAAATAAATCCCGGTCTTCTGAAGTTAGTGTTTTTTTTGCCACGAAAGCTGATTTTGTTGGATATTGTTGCTAAGATGTTCGATTTTAAAGCTTATTACGCTTAAGAGCGAATGATTATGCATATTTTGGTCAGTAATGATGATGGGTATCTGGCAGAAGGTTTGATTGCATTAGCCAATGCCTTGCGAAAAGAAGCCGAAATATCGGTGGTTGCACCCGACAGAAATCGCAGTGCTGCCAGCAATTCTTTAACGTTGGAAATGCCGTTGCGTGCTTATACAACTGATAACGGCTTTATTAAAGTCGATGGTACACCGACTGATTGTGTGCATTTAGCGATAACCGGCTTTCTGGATAAAGAGCCTGACATGGTTTTTGCGGGTATTAATCATGGCTCCAATCTGGGTGATGACGTACTTTATTCCGGTACGGTTGCAGCGGCAACCGAGGGGCGGTTTTTAGGCTTGCCTGCGCTTGCCATATCACTGGTAGGCAGTAATCCTGTGCATTTTGATACCGCAGCGCAAGTGGCGGTGTCGCTATTAAAGCAATTGATTAAAAACCCGTTGCCACATGATACTATTCTTAATGTCAACGTGCCGGACGTTGCGTTACAAGACTTGAAAGGTTATCAGGCTACACGACTGGGTCAGCGGCACAAATCAGAACCGGTTATCAAAAGTGAAGATCCCCGTGGACGTACTATTTTTTGGGTAGGGCCGCCGGGTGCAGAGCAGGATGCAGGGCCTGGGACTGATTTTTATGCCATTAATGCAGGCTATGTCTCGGTTACGCCCCTGCAAAT
>CAIUYS010000315.1 GCA_903903365.1 uncultured Methylococcaceae bacterium | reverse complement strand
AGATTTTTCAATTCACCGGCTTCCAATTCGGCATAGATTGCATTGATATCGGCTTTTTGACTATCAATCCGCGCCTGTACTTTCAGAACTCGGTGGCGGTCTTGTCTAATCAGTTTAGCGACGCCGGGAGTTAAGGTTATGTTGGCTAATGTCCCCAACGGCGCATGCTGACCTTTCGCTAGTTGCACCGGCAGCGCTGTTAGACTGTCCAGCGACTGACGTTCTTCACGCGGATAGCGTACCATCACTTTGACTTCATTACGGCCACGCTGCAAGCGTTGAACTTCATCGCCATAGTAACCGTGGCGAACTTGTTCGGATAAATCTTCCAGACGCAAACCCATGCGTTCCGCTTCGGGCTTTAGAGATAGCCGAAGTTCCGGCTTGCCCGGTTCGCTGGAATCCACTACATCGTAAACGCCCGGATAGCGGGAAAGCGCATTTTTGAGCTCAGACGCAATTTTGGGTAACAATTCCGGATCGGCCGCGCCCAGATCAAATTCGATGTCGTAAGGAACATCGCCTTCCTTGTATAGAAAATCGATCTTGGTGCGTCCCAAATCACCGACGCGTTTACGCCATTCATTAATAAAATCTTCGACGACGATGCGTTGGCGACCTTCGGCTGAAAATTCGGTCCAGAAACCTGCGCCGTGCTCGAAAATGATAGTTTCCAGACCGACCACAATGCTGGCTTTAGGCTGATCTTGAGTTGTATTGACAACGCCATCGAGTTCATCGCGCAATGAAAAAAATGCCTGCTCTACCTGTTGCGCGCGATGACGTACTTCGCTGTAAGGTGTATCTTGCGGTGAGGTCAGGGAAACCCAGAAACTGTCCTTGATGACATCGGCCTGCAAGGACATCCGCAGACGGCCACTGTCCAGCCAGGCTCCGCACAGCAGTAACAAAACCATAAAAAAGCTAACAGTAAGGTAACGCCAGTTAAGCGCCAGTTGTAAAAACGGGCGGTAATAGCGCTGGACAAAATGCTCCAGGCTACGATTCAGCTTGCTGCGTAAATACTCCAGTTTTGAAATGGAAGATTTGGCTCGATGCGGTTTAGCCAGATGCGAGGGCAAGATCAGCAACGCCTCGACCAATGAAAATATCAGGGTCAAAATCATCACTATACAGATCGGTTTCATCATCTGTCCTGCCCAGCCCGGTAGAAATAACCCGGGCAAGAAAGCCACCAGCGCAATAAGTACCGATAAAATCACCGGCAAAGCTACCGCTTGAACCCCATTTATTGCAGCGGCAAGACTGGATTGTGAATCTTGACCGTCTTTTTGATGTGAATAAACGCTTTCGCCGATAATTATCGCGTCATCGACCAAAATACCCATCGCCAGCAGAAAGCCGAATAATGACAACATGTTAAGCGATACATCCAGCATTGGCATTAGCCATAAGGCGCCGAGCACGGAAGTAAAAATACCCACGCCGGACCAGACCGCAACACGCAGTTGTAAAAACAAGGTCAACACTAAACACACCAGCACAAAACCGCCAAGACCATCCTCTACCAGTGTTTGTACTCGCTCGTCATAAGCCTGCGAATCATCCCACCAGGTTGTCATTGCCAAACCTTCCGGTAGTTTCGACTGCATGTCGGCAACATAATCCTTAACTCGTCGCGCTACTTCGACAGAGCTGAATTTGGTATGGATTTCCCAGCCTTGAGCGGTTTCACCATTATGATGCCATTCCAAAAGACGTTCTTCGAGACCGTCTTTAACCGTTGCCACGTCGCCAAGCAGTAGTCGAGTTCCATCGGCATGGCTGCGCAATATAAGATGACTGATACTGAGCGCATCCTGTGCTTTACCCTTGACTCTAAGTTGCAATTCGCCCGCTGGGGTTTTTATAAGGCCGCCAGACTGATCCAGCGACGCGCGGCGGATAGCTTCGGTGATGTCATGCAGGGACAGGTGATATTGATTGAGTTT
>CAIUYS010000314.1 GCA_903903365.1 uncultured Methylococcaceae bacterium | reverse complement strand
GTCCGGGCATCAGATAATCGGGAATGGTTAGATCCAGATTTTTTTTGATTTCTGATAAATAGGTGATGACATCATCAACATTTTGATACTTATCATTCAGCTCAGAAAACAAAGGCTCTATTGCCAAACTAATGGTGTCATTATCAAGTTGCTTGATTTTTTCAACCATCGTCCTGCGCCATTGCGGCAATTCCAGAAGCACATCACTGAGATATTCCTCAAGTTCTTCAACGTGACCATGAAAAGCCTCACGCTCAGGTTGCGGCAATTGCGTGAACTGCTCTTCATTGAGTGATTTATTTTCCCGGATAGGCGCAAAGGTAATTGATTCACTTTCCCTAAATAAAGCAATGCTATTGGCTTGCGCTTTTTTATCAACCAAATCGATGGCACTGTTATAACACTGGCTAAACTGGCGCTCGATGCCCGATTTTTTTTGCTGATAAGCGGGACTTTCAAAAGCCGCCGGAAAAGTAGCCAGCAGATTATCAAGCAACTTTTCAATATCTTTGCTGAACACCTGCCCGTATTCGGCAGGTAACTCAATCGTTACCGGCTCTCTGGAATTATCAAAGTTATCCACATAAGCATAAGACGGCGGAGCCGGCAGGGTTTGCGCAAGTGCATCAAGATGATTGGTTACCATAGACAAGCGGCCTAAACCGGATTCACCCATGACAAAAATATTGTAGCCCGGATTAGGCATGGCAACCCCAAACTCCAGAGCAGACTGCGCTCTGGGCTGCCCTAAAATACCGGTTTGCAAGCGGGGCGCTTCCGGGAATTCAACACCGGTCAAATCGACATTGAGTTTCAGTGACGCGAGTGGAAGCTGTAAAGTAATAGACATGGATAAGTTCGTAGAGACTCGGATTGCAAATAATCGAACATTCTAACATTTTTATTGATTTTTTCGATAACATGTATTTGGATTTTAGTCACAAACCCAAAATGCCAAAAACAGCGGGATAATTTAGACAAACCGTTACCCTTTAAAAAAGCACTATCTTCATACTGGCTAAGCTAACTGACAGCAAAATAGTAGCCATCATTTACAGCCTTGATTCAATCAAGGTGCTTTAAAAGCAAAAGCAAAAGCAAAAGCAAAAAAAGCGGCCACTCCCAAAAATCCAAACGCAACAAGATATCATGTGCTGAATCAACGCCACCTTTTAAATTGAAGTTATTGGCGATAATCTGCCATAAACAAGAAAACCAAAAAGTAAAATTAACAGTACGATAATAAAAGGCGTGTCACCCCGGTTTGCATAAGGTGTCATGCCAGCCATGGGCGTTATCGTTTCGGTGAGTACGGTGGCTGTAAACAAAGGAGCCTGACTGATGATTTTTCCATCCGGTGCAATCACGGCGGTCACTCCGGTATTGGTGGCCCGCAACATAAAGCGTCCGGTTTCCACGGCTCGCATTCTGGCCATTTGTAAATGCTGATGCGGCTCTATGGAATTGCCAAACCAGCCATCATTAGTGACGTTAACCAGATAAGCTGCATCGGGCAAGCCTGTTAAATCGGCATCCCCAAAAGCATCTTCATAACAAATGGAGGTTATAAAAGAATAACCTCCTGCTTTTAACAAAGGTTGGTCGATGTCGCCAGGTGTAAAATTACCCAGTTTTATCGCCAGACTGTTTAAGATGAAACCTGAAACAGGTTGCCAGGGTAAATATTCACCAAAGGGTAATAAGTGCTTTTTGCGATACAGGCCGGTTTCTTTACCTAGTGTCATCACGGCATTGTATTTTTCATCGGTTGAATTGCCATGCGCCGGCAGGCTGACAATTAAATCCGTATTATGTTGCTGGGCGGCATTGCTTAAAGGCTGTAAAAACCAGTCATTAACCTCTGATAAATAGGCCGGAATGGACGTTTCAGGCCAAATAACAACAGCAGAATCCCAATGCGCTTCTGTCAGTTCTTTATAAAGCTGTAGCGTTTTAAGCTTATTCTCTGGCCGCCATTTTTGATCTTGGGTTATATTGCCTTGAATTAAAGAGACTTGAACCGGTTTGCCGATGGCGTGAGTCCATTTTATTGACTGCAAGACGCTGCCTGTCGCCCATAAAGTAATTATAAAAGTGGTTAATAATAGTCGGTGTCTTCTGGTTTGAAAAATAAAGGCCACAGAGGAAGCGGTTAAGGCCACTAAAAACCCCGTGCCATAAACACCGATTATCGGGATGTAACCCGCCAAAGGCGTATCCAGTTGGGAGTAAGCGCTTTGCAGCCAGGGAAAACCGTTGAGTAAGCAATTGCCGCGAAAATATTCAATCAATAACCAAACAATAGGCATGACCCATACTGAAATGAGCGTTCTGTTGCCCGTCAGTATTTTTACAGAAAAGTACCCCGCCAGTGCAGGAAACAAAGCCCAAAAACCAAAGAACAAGACGGTTAACAAGCCGGAACTTAGCCAATGGGCACCACCAAAATCATGAATGCTGATATAGACCCAGGAAACGCCCAAGCCAAATGATCCCAAGCCAAATAGATAGCCTCTGAGTAGCGCACGCCGGGGTGTGGTATTTTGCCAAGAAGCAAACAGTAGGCTCAGTGCCAATGGCGCAAGGTAGGGATAATCAAAAGGAGAAAATGCGAGGGTGAATAAAATACCCGCAAGGGCGGCGAGCAAATCCCAATGGTTTTTTGATGAAATTTGCATGGGTTACGGTTATGGCGTTAAAGAAGCATTTACGAAGCTATAGGTGATTTTTTTTATGGGATGAAGAAACGTCCCCGATGATTGTTTCACAGGCAAGCCAATTTAGCCAGAATTTTGCAGTGGTAGGGTGCGCATCGCGCACCATAGACATTAACTTAAGACATTTCACCACGAAGACACGAAGAACACGAAGATTTTTCTTTGGTTTTTCTTCGTGAACTTCGTGTCTTCGTGGTGAATTAAACTTGAAGAATAAGTAACAGTGACCCTGTTGTATAAAATCTTTGGCATAATAATCGTTCATAACGAATGCCATCACTTTAAAACTTACCATGAATCAAAATAAACGTCAGGCTATTTTTGACCGGTTGTCGGTAGCGATACCGGACCCTGCGACCGAGCTAAATTATAGCAGCCCCTTTGAGCTACTGATTGCCGTGGTTTTGTCTGCACAAGCAACTGATAAAGGTGTGAATAAAGCAACCACTCTGTTATTTGCCGTTGCCAATACACCGCAGACGATTTTGGCCTTGGGTTTGTCGGGCTTAAAGGGCTATATCAAAACTATCGGTTTATTTAATACCAAAGGTGAAAATATTATTAAGCTTTGCCGGCAGTTACTGGAAAATCATGCAGGAGAAGTGCCAAAGACCCGTGAAGAGCTTGAGACTTTGGCAGGCGTGGGCAGAAAAACGGCTAATGTTATTCTTAATACGGCTTTTGGGCATCCTACCATTGCCGTGGACACCCATATATTCAGGATTTCCAACCGTACCGGCATTGCGCCCGGTAAAAATGTTTTGGAAGTCGAGCGCAAGTTGGATAAGTGGGTGCCCAAACAACATAAAAAAGACGCTCACCATTTACTAATCCTGCATGGCAGATATACTTGTATAGCCAGGAAGCCACGATGTCAGGATTGTGTTATTCAGGACCTGTGTGATTTTAAAGAGAAAACAAGCTAAAGAAGGCGAGAAAACAGGTTTCTGCTCTTGTTAAGAATAAACCCTTTTAGCGTTCAAAGGGCCGTTTCTACGATAGTACGCTTGAATTCTTTGATAAAAGGATATTCATTCTTTAATCTATGCGTCTTTGGTATGATGGTTGTATTCGATAAGCCTTGCCTATCGAATATTTATAATAATATTTGGGAGTTAACATGAAAAAAATCAACAAAACACCTTTAGCGGTTGCTATGGGTGCTGCTTTTATTTCCACGTTTGCGGCAACTGCGGCTTACGCAGAAGCTAATCCATTCGGCATGACTGAACTGTCTACCGGTTATATGCAGGTTGCAGAAGCTGATACAGCTAATAAAGCCGCAGAAATGTCCTGTGGCGCTGCTATGGGTGGAATGGCCAAGCCTAAAACTCCGGAAGGCGCGTGTGCAGGTGCTAAAAATCATCCTGCGGCTACGCCAGCAACAAAAGCCACTGAAGGCTCATGCGGTGACATGATGAAAGATGGCAAAATGAAGCCAGGAATGGAAGCGTCTTGTGGTGCCATGATGAAAGGCAAGGAAGGTTCTTGCGGCGAAATGATGAAAGGCGAATCAATGAAAGGCAAAGAAGGCGCGTGCGGCGAACAAATGAAAGCGCCGACTGCTCCTGCTACGCCTGCAAAATAAGAAAAGTTAATGGGGCATTGCAAAGTGCCGCATTAGTTTTTTTAATACGGAAGGCATGACTTCATGCCTTTCAGTTTCTATCCAATCTCACACAGGTGTTCTTATGGACACAACTCAACATTTCGTTCAGGGTGCCGGTTTAGGCTTGCGTCGACCTATTTTAAGTCAGTTGTTTGAAGCGCCTCCGAAAGAAATCGGTTTTTATGAAGTCGCGCCAGAAAACTGGATTACCATCGGCGGCAAATTTGGCAAACAATTCCGCGCAATGACTGAACGCTTTGATTTTGTTTGTCATGGTTTGTCGTTGTCGATAGGCAGTACGGATCCGTTGGATGAAAAATTTGTCCGTGATGTCAAACAGTTTATGGCTGAGCATCAAATGAAGCTTTACAGTGAACACTTAAGTTATTGCAGTAAAGACGGCCATTTGTACGATCTAATGCCGATTCCGTTTACCGAAGAAGCTGTTACGCATGTCGCCGCTCGCATCAAGCGTGTGCAGGATATTTTGGAGCAAAAAATAGCCATCGAAAATGTCTCTTATTATGCAGCTCCCGGCCAGGAAATGACGGAGATAGCATTTTTTAATGCGGTTATTGAAGAAGCGGATTGTGATGTATTGATCGATATTAATAATATTTACGTCAACAGTGTTAATCATGGTTACGATGCCGATGCTTTTTTAAAAGCCATGCCGGCACAGCGCATTGCTTATGCACATATTGCCGGACATTTTGTGGAAGCCGAGGATTTTCTGGTTGATACGCATGGAGCCGATATTATTGATCCAGTCTGGAAATTGCTGGGTAAAGCCTACGAGCTTTATGGTGTGTTTCCAACCCTGTTGGAACGTGATTTTAATATTCCTGCCCTACCCGAATTATTAAAAGAAGTGAATACCATCAGAACGATGCAAAATGCCTGGGGAAAGCAGCATGAAAAACAGACGGCTTAACGTCGGCACAGGTATTGATTTTAAAAGCAAACAGTTTGAATTTGCGGCGTATATCAGAGATCCGGAAAATAACCCGGTACCTGCCGATGTTAACGGACAGCGTATGGCGATGTATAGGGAGTTGTTTTTTAATAATATTGAAGGTTTTCTGTCAGGTAATTTTCCGGTCTTAAGAAAAATACTAAACGATCAGCAATGGCTTGCTTTGGCTCAGGATTTTTACGCAAAACATCCTTGCCAATCACCGCATTTTTCACAAATTCCGGAAGAGTTTCTGGATTATTTGCAAAATGAACGCGATAGCTCTGAGGATTTTCCCTTTATGCTGGAACTGGCCCATTATGAATGGGTGGAAATGGCCTTATCCATCGCCAAAGACGAACTGGCAGACTATCATCCAAATCCGGAAAATCTGCTTAATCAGGTTGTTGCCTTGTCACCGTTAGCCTGGTCACTGGCTTATCAATATCCGGTTCATAAAATAGCCCCTGCTTTTTTACCTTTAGAAGCGCCTGAACAGCCGACATTTTTGATTGTTTATCGCAACCGGGAAGATGATGTTAATTTTATTGAAATTACCCCGATCACCTACCGGCTGCTGGAAATCATTCAAGAACAGGAACAACCAGTGATTGACGCTTGTTTAAAACAGGTAGCCAAAGAATCTAATCATCCCGATCCTGAGCTTATTGTTGCCGGTGGATTGCAGATTTTAAAAGACTTGGCCGAAAAAACGATTATTGTTTTTTAGCGCTGGCTTAGGCGTAGGCTGGAATAAGGCTTTTCTATCCCAAGCGAGAATAAGCGTTTCCGGCATCCGCTACATGTGTGCCGGAAACGCCACCACGCGCTACGCTTGGGTGGTCTTATTCCGGCCTACGCATGGTGATTGTTATCG
>CAIUYS010000313.1 GCA_903903365.1 uncultured Methylococcaceae bacterium | reverse complement strand
GACACGGAGGCTTGCAATGTGAGGCCTGCCATGGTGCGACGCATGCAGAGTACCCTTCCAGCCATGTTGACGACAACACCCAAAGCATAGCGGTTCAAGGACATAGCGGAACTGTTGCCGAGTGTAAGGCTTGTCATACCATAGTACCCACTACCGTCAATGGCGGCCCGCATGGCATGCATACTACCGGTGATGCCTGGGTGAGTGCGCATGAAAAAGCCAATAAGAATGGCACAGCAACAACACCCAGTTGCGAGTACTGTCATGGTACAACCAGCGCTGGCACCCCGTTAAGTGCCATCAAAGTGGCAAAAACCATCAATGCGGGGGATTTCGGTACTAAAAACTGGGCAGCCGGTTATCAAGTCAGTTGTTTCAGCTGTCACAATGGCCCAAACCCTTGATGATTTAGTCATGTGGGGTGGACAAACAGCTTTATCGTTTGCCCACCATTTGACGGCAAAAGAGGTGGGCAAAAAATCGTTGCCCACCCTTGCTGGCTTTCCTTTATTAAGTTTTTTAATCACAAAGATCGAGATTCTTATGTATTACATCGTTGAAACAGATAAATCATTCGACCAAGCATCGGCAGACCTTGAATAAGCCGTTAAACATCATGGCTTCGCGGCGCTACATGTCCACGATCTCGGCGCCACGCTGCGCAGCAAAGGCATTGTTTTTGATAAGGAGTGCAAGATTTTTGAAGTCTGCAATCCGGAGCAGGCTGTAAAAGTTTTATCCATCGATATGCGCCTGAACATGGCGTTGCCGTGTCGTATTTCAGTGTTTACCGAGCAAGGAAAAACCAAGACCGGTCTTATCAAGCCGTTGCAAATGCTGTCGGCACTCTCTTAGGATGCGGCGTTAATAGAAGTTGCCAAAGAGGTTGAGGATAAAGCCATACAAATGGTTGATGATGCGAAATGATCATACAAGGTTGGGTTACGGTTTTTTGTAAGCCATCATTTATCGCACCAATATGGAGGGTTACGAAAAATGCACCCCTTCGCGACTAACTCCGCGTTGAAATATTTTATAGTCAAATAACTTTGTGTTGACGGGTCACAGCTAAGCCCATAAGATAGTAATTGATTACAATCTTATGGGCTTAGCATTTATGCACAACAAACCTAAAAATCTCTCAGCAGACGAGCGCCGAGCCGTTACCGTGGAAGCGATTATTGAACTGGCAGCGGAGCAAAATCCCGGCGACATCACCACCGCTGCGATTGCCAAGCGCATGAATCTGACCCAGGGCGCACTGTTTCGTCACTTTCCCAGCAAAGACGCAATCTGGCAGGCAGCTATGGAATGGGTTGCCGAGCGCTTGTTGATACGCATTGATAAGGCCATCATGCAGGCAGCAGAATCACCGCTGATTGCATTGGAAGCGGTATTTATGACCCATATCGAATTTGTCGTCGCACATCCGGGCGTTCCACGCATGTTGTTTGGTGAGTTGCAACGTAGTGAGGACACGCCGGCCAAGCGCATGGTTCGCACCTTGCTTGCTGGTTATGGTGAGCGTTTGACGATGCTGATAGAGGCGGGCAAAGCCCAGGGCGAACTGGCATTGGAGGTCGAAACTGCCGCAGCGGCCACCTTGTTCATCGGCACCATTCAGGGATTAGTCATGCAGTCTTTGCTGGCGGGCCAACCTCAGCGCATGCATACCCATGCGCCCGGCGCATTCGCCATTTACCGACGTGGCATTGAGCGTACTCGATGACACGACTAGCTCTGCGAGGCCGAACCTTGGTTCTGCTGGCAGTCATTATTCCGTTGCTTGCGCTCTTCATCTATGTCGCCTTGCGGTCCGGTCCGCTGGCGCCAGTGGCCATGACGGTCGTGACGGTGGAGGCCAAGTCGATTAGCCCTGCTCTGTTCGGTATCGGCACCGTGGAGGCACGCTACACCTATAAAATAGGCCCCACATTTGCCGGGCGCTTGCAACGACTTGATGTACAGGTGGGTGATCGGGTGAAGGGTGGTCAGGTGCTCGGCGAGATGGATCCTGTCGATCAGGATGATCGCGTTCGCTCACAGGAATCGGCATTCAAGCGAGTCGAAGCAGTGTTGCGTGAAGCCAAGGTTCGGCAAACTTATGCTCAAACCCAGTTGCACCGCTATCAGCAATTGTTTGCCGTGCGCTCGACCAGCGAGGAAATCGTCGCCACCAAGCGTCAAGAATTGCAGATCGCCGATGCGGCATATTCTGCCGCGCATGAAGACCTCGCTCG
>CAIUYS010000312.1 GCA_903903365.1 uncultured Methylococcaceae bacterium | reverse complement strand
CGTAGGTTCATACAGTGCGGTCGACCATCCAGCAAGGCAACCATGTTAATGCCAAAAACAGTCTGAAATTGTGTCTGTTTATAAAGGTTGTTTAATACCACTTCAGGCACTTCACCGCGACGTAATTCGACAACCATGCGCATGCCGTCTTTATCGGATTCATCACGCAAGCCGGAAATACCTTCAAGTTTGCCTTCTTTAACCAACTCGGCAATTTTCTCTAGCAACCGTGCTTTGTTGACCTGATACGGTAATTCTGTGGTGATAATCGCTTGCCGACTGCTATCCCCAATATTTTCAAAATGACAACGGGCACGTAGATAAATCTTGCCTCGGCCGGTCGTATAAGCGCTATAAATACCGGCCGCACCATTAATAAAAGCGGCGGTAGGAAAATCAGGACCTGGAATATGCTCCATTAAATCAAAGATAGTGACATCAGGATTATCAATCATTGCCAAACAGGCACTGACCACTTCAGTCAAATTATGCGGTGGTATATTGGTCGCCATACCCACAGCAATACCTGATGAACCATTAACCAATAAGTTGGGTACACGGGTGGGCAACACTTCTGGCTGTATCTCTGACTCATCATAGTTGGGGATAAAGTTAACAGTCTCTTTATCCAGATCAGCCAGCAATTCATGGGCTATTTTCGCCATACGAACTTCCGTATAACGCATGGCCGCAGGTGGATCACCATCAACCGAGCCAAAATTACCCTGCCCGTCAATTAGCATATAGCGCATGGAAAAAGACTGCGCCATACGAACCATGGTGTCATAAACTGCCGTATCACCATGAGGATGATATTTACCAATAACATCACCGACAATACGTGCTGATTTTTTGTAAGGCTTGTTCCAATCATTGCCTAACTCACTCATCGCGTATAACACGCGGCGATGAACCGGTTTTAGGCCATCTCTGACATCTGGAAGTGCTCGACCCACGATAACGCTCATGGCGTAATCGAGATAGGACTGTTTCATCTCGTCTTCGAGATTGACTGGAATAATTTCTTTAGCGAAGTTTGACATTGATCCCTATATAAACAATTTACCGATAACAAAGCATCGATAGGGTTTATTGATTAAATACAACCGCACCGTTCACGATTCCTTTCGTTGAGTGCGTCTATATGACTTTAAATAACTTGATTATTATAACACACGTCAATAGTGAGTCGAAGATGTTGATAGGTTAAGATTTAAGCAAAGATTTCCGTCAGGAAGTTTTCCATCAACAACCATGAACGCCTGTCTGCATCAGGCTGAAATACGGTGCCAAAATCCGGATTATTGGCTACCGGATTGGTAAATGCGTGCATGGTATTGCCAAAGGTATGAAGCTGCCAGTCTACACCCGCTTTCGTCATCTCCTGTTCAAAAGCAATGACTTGCTCAACAGGCCCCATAGGATCATCGTGACCATGCAAAACCAGAACCTTGGCTTTAATACAATTGCCCTGGGTATTGTCCGGCGCTCCCAACAAACCATGAAAACTAACAACGCCTTTTAAAGATGCACCCGTCCTGGCTAAATCAAGTGCGCACAAGCCACCAAAACAAAAACCCATCGCCGCCACTTTACTGTCATCAACCCAGGGCAGCAATTTAACCGCATACAGTGCCGCTTGCATACGCTTTGCCAGGCTATGCCGGTCATCCATAAAAGGCTGCATGAGCTTTGCATTTTCTTCAACTGTTGTACCCAAGACGCCTTTACCATACATATCAACAGCAAAAGCGACATAACCTAATGCCGCTATTTTTTTAGCTTTTTCTGCAACAAAATCATCCCTGCCAGCCCAGGTATGATTGATTAAAACGGCAGGTCTACGACCTGTTAATGCATCATCAAAAGCAAAAAAAGCCTCCAGCAACACATCACCATCCAGATACCCAACGGTATTCGATACTATTGCCATGACGTCACCTTAAACTTTTTCATTAATGCGCCCCGTTTTCTGTAACATGGATAAAAACCCCACCGAAGCCGCTTCTATCATATCCAGTACCCGTTCAAAACCATCTTTTCCACCTAAGTAGGGATCAGGCACTTCCCTGTCATCCAACTGCGGTGCGTAATCAAGAAAATAGCTGATTTTGCTCTTATAGGCTTCGGGACAGGCATTTATCAGCGTGAAAAAATTATCATCATCCATTACCAACAAGAAATCAAAATCCTCAAAATCACCCATAATGACTTTTCTGGCGCGTAAATGGGCTAGCTCAACATCCCGCTCCAAAGCCGCCTGTTGCGAGCGCCAGTCAGGTGGCTCACCCACATGATACGCATGAGTACCCGCTGAATCGATAGTAAAATACGCCTCTAAATTTTTTTCTTTAAGCAACTTTTCAAAAACGCCTTCAGCAGTCGGTGAACGACAAATATTGCCCATACAGACAAAGAGAACTTTTATTTTTTCCATATAGATGACCGTTTGAAAAGTGACTACAGCTGAATTTATTTTTTATAGAGGGTAACGCTTGATCAATACCCTTGGCAGGACATAACAACGAACAACAAGCTGTGTTACCACCAACATCACCAAGCGTTACAGCCTGTAACTGATTCAATTTTAGACGCTAAATGAAAGATGTGCTTCCCTGTGAGAAGTACATCCGGCCACTTAAGCAAAAAAATCAGCAAACCCACTTTATAGTCGCATGTTAATCTGATAGGGGTAGGGAAGGCTATTAACCTCCCCTCCCTCCAAACCGTGCGTGCGGTTTTCCCGCACACGGCTTTCCAGTCGAGAATTTCCTCATCGGGATTGACAAGCCATTGCAT
>CAIUYS010000311.1 GCA_903903365.1 uncultured Methylococcaceae bacterium | reverse complement strand
TATACTTCATAATATTGCCCTTGTGGACAATGGTCAGGCTTTTACGTTTATTGGTCAGACAATAGTCAATGGCCGAACGTATCAGGCGTTCTGTGCCTTCTTGTGAAACCGGTTTGATGCCAATACCTGACGTTTCCGGAAAACGGATTTTACTGAACTGCTCGGGGAAATTTTCCTGCAATAAACGCATAAATAACTTGTTGTCGTCACTGCCCTGTTCAAATTCCAGACCGGCATAAATATCTTCCGTATTTTCCCTAAAAATAACCATATCAACCGCACCCGGATTTTTGACCGGTGAAGGCACGCCTTGAAACCATCTGACCGGACGCAGACAAACATACATATCCAGCATTTGCCGCAACGCCACATTTAAAGACCGGATACCGCCGCCAATCGGCGTAGTTAAGGGCCCTTTAATGGACACTAAATAATCCCGACAAGCATCAACCGTTTCATCAGGTAGCCAGGTATTTAATAGCGCATGCGCTTTGCCACCGGCATACACTTCCAGCCAGTGAATTTTTCTTTGTCCGCCATACGCTTTTAAAACAGCGGCATCTAAAACCCGAACCGTCGCACGCCATATATCCGGGCCTGTCCCGTCACCCTCTATAAAAGGAATGATAGGGTTATCAGGCACAATCAATTTACCATTTTGCATCGTAATTGAACTGCCGTTGGGTGGAGGAATGAGATGGGTCATGGCTAACTCCTAATTTAATGGGATTGAATGAATATCATAGCAAACGAACCGGCGCGGGTCTTTTTATTCATTTCTTGCGTTGTTAAAATAGCCGACAGGGTGTGCAATGCTTACATTTTCGAATTAATAATTGGTGCGCGATGCGCACGATGGGGTATTTCTAACATTGGGTATTATGACAAATGAACCTGCGTTGGACTTTTTATTCATTTCTTGTGTTGTTAAAAGAGTCGATAGGTAGTGCGCGATGCGCACAATGGGGTTTTTCTAATATTGGGTATTATGACAAATGAACCTGCGTTGGACTTTTTATTCATTTCTTGTGTTGTTAAAAGAGTCGATAGGTAGGGTGCGCACCGCGCACATTTTCGGATTAATAATAGGTGCGCGATGCGCACCCTACAATGGGGTTTTTCTAATATTGGGTATTATGACAAATGTACCTGCGTTGGACTTTTTATTCATTTCTTGTGTTGTTAAAATAGTCGGTAGGGGTGCGCACTGCACACATTTTCGGATTAATAATGGGTGTGTGATCCGCACTCTACGATGGGGTATATTTTCATGTCACATTATCGACGCTGTTATATTCCTGGCGGTTCTTTTTTCTTTACTGTGGTGACGGAAAAACGTGCACCAATCTTGGCAAACGACCTTGCTCGGGATTTGTTGCGTGCCGCATTTCAGGATTGCCTACACCGCTGGCCACCGTTCCAGGTGGATGCGATGGTTATGATGAATAATCACCTGCACGCCATCTGGACACTACCACCGAATGATATCGATTATTCGAAACGCTGGGGCGTAATCAAAAAACACTACACTCAAGCATGGCTGGCGCTCGGCGGCTCGGAAAAACCCCGGACAGCTTCCCGCATTAGCCATCGCCGCCGAGGCGTCTGGCAACCTCGCTTTTGGGAACATGCCTTGCGCGATGAGCGGGATTATGCACGGCATTTTGATTATATCCACTACAATCCGGTGAAACATGGTCTGGTGGAATGTCCCCGTGACTGGCCGTATTCCACATTTCATCGCTGGGAGAAACAAGGAGTCTATGATCAGCAATGGGGTTGCAAGGTGGCTGGACTACTCGATTTCTCTGATCTGGAGGGATTGGTTGGAGAATAAAAATTAATGGTGCGCGATGCGCACGATGTTTTTTGTCCGCCTCATATTATCGCCAAGGTGCGCGGTGCGCACCCTACACGAGGATTGGTAGGGTGCGCACCGCGCACATTTTCTAACGCCAAATCCATCACTAATATGAATTGTAGCGACAATACTTTCGGGGGCTCAACGTGCCATTTGCGCACGCATTAGGATAATTGGACATAGAAATTGGTGCGCAATGCGCACCCTACGATGGCGTTTTATCCATATCATTTTATCGCCAAGGACTAATTTGCCAATAAAGGAATCAGGTTGAAATTCAATTCACCGATTATAATGGTTCCAGCGTGTCGGATTAACGTTGATTCTGTTTAATTTATTGTAGGCCATTTCTAAACCGCAAAAACTATTGGAGCAATCATGCGTATTCTTATCGTTGAAGATGAAGCCACACTCTGTGAACAAATTCAGCAGTATCTGGCTGATAAAGGTTTTGCTGTGGACACGGCACATACCGGTAGCGATGGCTATTATATGGGCAAGGAATACCCGATTGATGCAGCGATTATTGATATTGGGCTTCCCGATTTTTCAGGCATTGAACTCATTAAACGCTTACGCAAAGATAAGGTAAGCATCCCTATTTTAATTCTGACAGCCAGAAGTCGTTGGCAGGAAAAAGTAGAAGGACTGGAAGCCGGAGCTGATGATTATTTAGTTAAACCCTTTCAATATGAAGAGTTACTTGCCAGAATTAATGCCTTGATTAGACGCTCAGCCGGGCAAGCGCATCCGGTGTTAACCCATGATAATATTGAACTGGATACCGTAGCGCAGGAAGTTTCGGTGTCTGGCGTAAAGTTGGAGTTAACCGCTTACGAATACAAGGTGCTGGAATATTTAATGTTTCGTAAGGGCGAATTGATTTCGAAATCCGTATTAACGGCACATATTTACGATGAAGACTTTGACCGTGACAGTAATGTTATCGAGGTTTTTATCGGTCGCCTAAGAAAGAAACTTGATCCTGACGGCACTCGTAAACCGATTGAAACTTTGCGGGGACGCGGCTACCGAATTTCTACCGGTCTTTCTTGAGTCGGGTATGACCCTCCGACCCCAATACCGTTAAGTTAAGCAGATCACTGAAGTGAAACCGCTTTAGCTGTTGTGCAGGCAATAGCTGAAGCGATTGCACTCCAGTTTTTTAAACAACTTGCGCTTAACTTAACGGCACTGCCGGTTTCTTAATCTAAAAGGCTTTAAATGCGCACTAAATCATTAAGCTTTCGCTTACTCATTGCAGAAGGTTTGGTACTGGCCGCCTTCTTTGCACTGGTTGCTATTGTTCTTGAACAAGGCTTTCGTGAAAGTGCCGAACAAGCACTGCGGGAAACCTTACAAGTTCAAGCATACTCACTGTTATCAGCGGCCAAACTGGATAATGCCGGTGAATTAATCATGCCTTCCAATTTACATGACCCACGACTGACAAGCCCGGGGTCCGGCCTTTACGGCTTTATTCAGCAAGCTAAAAAGCCGGTTTGGCGCTCCCCTTCAGCCATTGGCCTTGAAGAGATAGTGCCGCCTGAATTAAGTGCCGGTGATTCGGTATTTGTGCGCGATAAGCATGGGCGTTATGTTCTACATTATGCCGTCCTTTGGCAAAATGCGGAGGCTATCAAACGTGAATTTATCTTTACTGTCGCTGAGGATGCGCGGTTTGTTAGTCGCCAAGTTGAACAGCTTCAACAAACTTTAAGATTCTGGTTATTGATTATCGGGGTTGTTTTGGTTTTTATTCAATTTGCCTTATTACGCTGGAGTTTAAAACCGCTACGGAGCATCGTAAAAGATCTTGAAGCGATAGAACAAGGTAAAAAAACCCTTTTGGACGGTCACTATCCAACGGAACTGGAGGGTTTGGCAGGTAATCTTAACGCTTTTATAACCCATGAGCGTGCGCATTTGGAACGTTATCGCAACAATCTGGCTGATTTGGCGCACAGCTTAAAAACACCGCTTGCGATATTGCGTGGTTGTGTCGAATCTTTTAGTGACAACAAGGAAACCGTGCAGGAACAGATTTCCAGAATGAATCAAATTGTTGAATATCAATTACAACGGGCGGCTGCCAAAGGCGAACATAAAGCCAGCAAGACCGTTGATGTCTCGATTGTTATTAACAAGATCATCGCCTCGCTAAGCAAGGTTTATATTGATAAAGGCATCAATTTTGAACTAACCATTCCGGAACAATGCCTGGTTTATTGTGAAGAAGGCGATATGTATGAAATTGTCGGCAATTTGTTGGATAACGCCTGTAAATGGTGTGTTCATTCGGTCAAGGTCAGCATTGCCCTCAATCAACGTAAAAGCCGCCGCAACTTTTTTTTACTGCTTGAAATTGAAGATGACGGCCCGGGAATTCCCGTTGGCAAGTTTAATGATATTTTAAAAAGAGGGATTCGTGCAGATGAAAATATTCATGGGCATGGTATTGGCATGACCGTCGTTTTTGAATTAATCGGCTTGTTGGGCGGCAAGTTGGAAGGGGGTAAAAGTGCAGCACTAGGTGGTATGCGATGGAGTGTTTATTTACCGTGATGCCTTGTTGTAACCTGCCCTTTCCTCCCTGCCAACTTTAAAGCCAATGCGTATTACCTTAACTTATATCAGTGTTATTTTACTTTGGGCGACAACGCCGCTGGCTATCAAATGGAGTGGCCAAGGCCCCGGCTTTCTATTTGGTGTTACCGCCCGCATGGCGATTGGTACGGTGTGCATACTATTGGTACTGGCACTCATGCGGCAGCGCTTGGCCTGGCATCGCAAAGCGCTTTTAACCTATCTTGCGATAGCGTTGCAAATCTATGGAGCCATGTTGACCGTTTACTGGGCCGCGCAATTTATTCCCTCCGGCTGGATTTCGGTGATATTTGGTCTTACGCCGCTGATGACGGCTTTATTAGCCGCTATTTTTTTAGGCGAACGAAGCCTTACGCTGGGCAAATTACTCGCTTATGGCTTGGGCATTGGTGGCCTGGTTGTTATGTTTGGTTCGGCACTACAATTAGGCCATGATGCCGTTTTAGGTATTGGTGGCGTGCTGGTTTCCGCATTTTTACAATCGATCAGTGCGGTTTGGGTAAAACGCATCGCAGCAAAATTACCCGCGTTATCCCAAGTAACCGGTGGCCTGTTATTGGCGCTACCGGCTTATCTGCTGACATGGTGGATAGTCGATGGTCACTGGCCGGTTTTGTTGACGCCCACCAGTCTGGCAGCGATTATCTATCTGGGCGTCATTGCCACCAGCCTGGGCTTTGTGCTTTATTACTATTTACTGACGCATTTGCCAGCTACACGGGTTGCCTTAATTACACTGGTGTCGCCATTACTTGCCCTGATGCTGGGGCATTTCATGAACCATGAACCGCTCACCATAAAAGTGGTAACAGGCACGCTACTTATACTCTGCGCACTGATTGTGCATACCTTTTTTGAGCGTATTCCTGCGTTAAAAGCAAGGTAAAAATAAGCCTTGGTTTTTTAAAAAAGTATATAAAAACTGTTGGAGAAAAAATAATCAAAGTTTAATTAAAATGTTTTTTTGCCCTACTTACATTTTTAGTGCTACTATTTGGCCGTAGTTCAAGTTTGAGTCGGTTTCTTTATGAAGCTGGAATCTGTAAAGCCAATAAAATGGCGTTTTTTTTAAGTTAAGAGTGTGATATGTCTGATCAAGTTGTAGGTACCGTTAAGTGGTTCAATGATGAAAAAGGTTTTGGATTTATTGAACAAGAAGGTGGCAAAGACGTTTTTGTTCATCACAGTGCAATTAACGGCGCCGGCCGCAAAACCTTGCGCGAAGGCCAGAAAGTTACTATGGAAGTAACTCAAGGTCAAAAAGGCCCGCAAGCTGAGAATGTTACCCCCGCGTAACAAACTTATAAACTAAACCCAAAAGCCGACTGACTTTTGGGTTTAGTCCACTATAGATAGCGTTAAACCCGGTAAGCTGCTAAAGGTTGTTTAAGCGTGACCTTTTAACACGATCTGTAGAGCGTTTAAGAATTTAATTTAATCACTGAAAACAGGTGAGACCCGTTTTGGCAACAAAACAGGAGTCTTTCGCGTGGGCGCTATTTTGTAAATGCATGTCATTAACCGGTTCCAAAAGACTCACACAACCGTTTTTGCTATGGCCTTTAAAATAACAAATTTGGCATTGGCAGCAACCCCTGTGTGCTTGCCAAATAATCGATTAAGATTAATATGGTAATTTAAATGTCTATTACCAATTATCCATAACTCCCCATTCTTCCTTAATACTTTTCTTGATGCCATAAAAAGGCTGTTGGCAATCTGGTCACCCACTGTATTCAGTTGGTGAAACGGTGGATTACAAAGAATAAGGTCTGCTGAAGCCGATTCAAAATCCGTCAACCCGTCACCGACCCGAAAAGTCGCCTTGCGCTCAGGCCCAAAAGCCCGATAAAAGTTTTCTTTAGCGGACGCAACGGCCATAAAAGACTCATCCACAAAATGAATCGTGGCCTGCGGATTTTTCTCGGCCGCCATTAAACCCACCAAACCGTTACCGCAACCCAAATCTATAATGTCACAAGGTCCTTGCCTGGTAGGTAGATGCTGGAGAAAAAAGCGCGTTCCAATATCAAGACTATCGCGCGAAAATACATTGGCATGATTACTAATTAAATAATCAGAACCTTCAAGTTGATAACAAACCGGATAAGGACTAACCGGAATAACCAACGCGGGATCAGGTGTTGCAAAAACAAGTCGCGCTTTTTTTCTAGCCAGCGAGGTGGTTGTAGGCCCAACCAAACGCTCCAGCAACTTCCAAACCGAAGACGGCAAGGCTTTTATCATGCCCGCCACAATGACCTTGGTTGACGACTGCAAATGCGGATGTAAGCGTATTAACTGATCCTCAAGCAAAGCCAATGTTTTAGGCGCTTTAATCAGGACCCAATCAAACGGCCCTTTCAGCGGCTCAAGACTGGTGATTAATTTGACGCCGTGCTCAGGCAAACCATTTGCAATCAGGTTAAGCCGTGTCGCCTGTTGCGAAAGATAGGAATCTGATACCGCTTGAGGCCTAAATGTACTGAGTGCAACAGCCAGCGCACCGAAGCTGTCATTAACCAGTAAAATGCGGGGTTCCGTCGCCGGTTTCAGATCGTCTGCGAGGCTATCAAGGATGTATTCATCAGCGGCATCCCAGGCACGCAACAACTCTAAGGGACGCTTGGGGAGCCGGTTTAATTCAAACTCACCCTGAGCAACCGTCAACCGGTGCCCTGCTTTAATCGTCATTGAAAGATCCAACATCAGGGTTATTTTAGGCGCGTGACATATATTTTCCGCTGTCGGTATTGACCTTAATCAACTCGTCAGTCTCCAAATATTCAGGCACCTGAACCTCAACACCCGTCGCCAAACGAGCCGTTTTAGTCCGTCCGGATGCGGTCGCGCCTTTAATGGCAGGGGCTGTTTCTATAATGGCCAACACCACCGAACTGGGTAATTCAATACCCAGCACGGCATCATCAATCAACAAGGCCACAATACCTTCCAGACCTTCAGTTAAATAGTTAATTTGATCATCCAAGTCATCACGACTCAAGCTGTACTGGGTATAATCTTCCATATTCATAAAAATGTAATTATCCCCATCAATATAAGAAAACTGTACCTTGGCTCTTACCAGATCGCTGTCTTTAAAAAAATCATCGCCTTTCAGGGACTCGTCCTGTTTTTGTCCGGTTTTGAGATTAGTAAAACGAATTTTATACAAGGTCGATGCCCCCCGCGATGAAGGACTTTTTGCATCAACCTGCTTGACTACATGCGGTACGCCATTAATTTCGACGACCATTCCACGCTTTAAATCACTTGCCTTTGCCACACAACTCTCCTAAAAACCACACGTCAGCTGTCAAGGTTGACAGCAAATATTTACATTAAAAACAAGGGGGTCAAGCAATCAATACTCACAAACCCCGCAGCTTATAAAATCATTATAACGTAGAATGTCTGTTGAAATCCGACCAAGAAAACTTATCTGTTTACCCTGAAAGGTTTTTGTTAATTTAAACCTTGGTTAGGGATTATAATTAGCGCCATAAATCTTTAACTACAACCAACGGAACAGCAATGAACGCCAGCGTAAAACTTATAACCGGCATAACCTTTATTACCTTGGCGGCGTGCTCAACTCAAGCGGTTAAGCAAGAGGCAACAGAGCCCCAAAATGACAACGCAGTGACCCTGAATAAATTGCCCAAAACGGTCACCGAAGAGGAGCAAATGCCGGGTAAAAACCCACCGATGACCCTCATGAAAGGCGACAAAAAATTAAGCCTGGTCAGAATAATGGATGGCGGAATCTGTAAAAACGAGTTTCAGGGGGCAAAAGGCGCTTTTTTACTGTATGCCGATATCAACGACATAGAACGCATCAAACATGATAAAGGCGCCGCTGTTTTTAAAACTTTTGAAACTAAAATCCAGGATCTTTCCGCTAACGTTTTACAAGAAGCTATCGATAAAACCAATCTTTCAGAAGATCCTTTTACCCTCGGTGCAGATGAAGCACAACAAAAACTGGCCACCCAATTAATCAACAATTTCCGCAATGCCGCTGTGAGTGCCACTGATAAATTTCAAAAAGAAACGACCTTAACCATTGATATCAGCGCATTTCCGCCGTCTTTTGTTTTTTATCAAAAAGGCTGTGAAGCAAATCATGGCGACGAGGAAAAAACAGAGTCAGACAACCAGCTTAATGCCCATTATTAAAGCGGGTTGGTAACGACTCGGATTCAATAGAACACGGATGACACAGATCATACGGATTGCAACGGATTTTATTTTTAGTCGAAAAAGATCTTAGGTAACTCGCAATAAATAACTCCCACTCTATCGTTCCCACGCTCCGGCGTGGGAATGCCGACAGTGACGCTCCCGCGTCACGCAACGCTGGAGCGTTGCCGGATGAATTCCCACGCCGGAGCGTGGGAACTAGGCGTAATCGGGGTATTTTCTGCGTGCAGCCTTAACTATTTTTATGAGATTAAAAAACTTTCCTTATCCGTGTCTATCAGTCAAATCCGTGTCATCCGTGTTCCATTTTTTAATGGTTGCGTAGACACGTCTTGATAGAACACAGATGACACTGATCATACGGATTGCAACGGATTTTATTTTTAG
>CAIUYS010000310.1 GCA_903903365.1 uncultured Methylococcaceae bacterium | reverse complement strand
GTACCGGATGACTGCATTTTCACCGGCATTGTAGGCGGCTACGCAAGATCCAGATTTGGATTAAACAGGGTAATTAAATGTTTTAAATAACGCGTGCCACCCTCAACATTCTGGTCAGGATCATTGCGGTCAATCACGCCAAAACGCTTTGCTGTCTCAGGCATTAACTGCATTAAACCCACTGCACCCTTGGGCGATTGTGCGCTTGAGTTATAAGCGGATTCTGTTTGAATAACGGCATGAACCAATTTGGCATCGACCTGATTCCGATAGGCGGTCTGTTCAATAAGATCGGTATATCGTTTTTTATTGGTGCCCGACCATTCAGGTACTTTTATGGTGTTGGCGGTTGGCAAATAGCTGCTGCGTGGCATTGACTTTATAATGCGCTTATACAGACTGTTTCGAGGTTTATCCGTATAGTACACATGACCGGAGTTATCGGTGTACTTATAAATATCAGCAAGCACCTCGTTTGAGATGCATAACGTTAATAAAATAACGGCAATCCTTATCATTGTTTACCCGCCCTACCTAAGTTACTGATTTAACCACCACTAAACTTGCCGCTTTAAGCGCTTTACGCCTGGCATCGTCAACGCTTTCAGCCGTTGCCAAAGCAACGCCCATTCGTCGTTTTATGTATGCTTCAGGTTTTCCAAACAATCTAACTTCAGTATCAGGCACTGCCAGTGCTTGAGCCAGTCCTTCATAAACAACACCTTTGGCATTAACACCGCCCAAAATGACAGCGCTAGCCCCCACGCCGCGCAGCTCAGTGTTTACGGGTAATCCTAAAATAGCTCTTGCATGCAACTCAAATTCATTTTGCTTTTGTGTCACCATGGTCACCATGCCGGTATCATGAGGCCGGGGGCTTACTTCGCTAAACCATACGGTGTCACCTTTAATAAATAACTCAACGCCAAACAAGCCCAGTCCGCCAATTTCATTGGTTACTTTAAAAGCAATGTCCTGGGATAATTTTAAAGACGCCTCGCTCATTGCTTGCGGTTGCCAACTTTCCCGATAATCGCCACTTTCCTGAACATGTCCGATGGGTGCGCAAAAACCGGTCTGAACGACACCCTGCTCATCCAGTGAACGGACCGTCAGCAAGGTAATCTCAAAATCAAAATCGATCTTGGCTTCAACAATGACTTTACCCGTATCAACCCGCCCGCTGGATTTGGCGTAATCCCATGCAGTTTTTAGTTGATCAGGACTTTTAACCATCGTCTGGCCTTTGCCTGACGATGACATGGTTGGCTTAATAAAGCACGGATAACCGATGCCACTGTCAACAGCAGCCAGTAACTCTTCAAAACTTTGCGCGAAAGCATACTTTGAGGTGGGGATTTTTAGCTGTTCCGCAACGAGCGTTCTGATCCCTTCCCTATTCATAGTCAACTGAATGGCTCTGGCATTGGGCACAACGGTACAGCGACCCTCCGCTTCAATATCAGCAAGTGCTGAAGTCGCTATCGCTTCAATTTCAGGAATAATAAAATGGGGCTGTTCCAGTGCAATCAGCTTTTTAACTGCCTCGATATCCGTCATATCAATGACATGACTGCGATGGGCGACTTGATGTGCCGGTGCATCTTGATAGCGATCAACAGCGATCACTTCGACGCCATAACGCTGTAACGAAATAGCCAGTTCCTTGCCCAATTCACCGCTGCCCAGCAGCAAAGCGCGTGTTGCTTTAGCCGTTAATGCTGTACCTATTGTCATTTTGCATCCGCCAGATAATTGTCTATGTCTTCTTTTGAAAAACCGATTTTTTTAGCCACACGATCAGCGTGACTAACGCGAGAAATACCGGCAATCAATTTATAACTGGGCGCGTCATTGGCAAATTCAACCTGTCTTGGCAAGCCGATTCCCTGACGCGCAAAATTATCAACCAATTGATGGTTATGGGTAATCAAGATGGTACTGTTACCTTTGCGATAAAAACCATTCAGCACATTGGATGATGATTCCATTTTTTCTTCAAAAGTGGTGCCTTCTGACAACTCATCCAACACAACCAAGCTTTTAGGGGTGGTCGCCAGAAATATATCTTTGGTTCTTTTTAATTCTGTACCAAAGCGCCCTTCCCCATCATTTAAATGGCTAACTTCTGATACTTGATAAAAAATCCTGTCTGCCACAGTTAACGTTACTGCTTTTGCAGGCACATAACAACCTATTTGTGCCAGCAATTGAATTTGTGTGATGGTTTTACAAAAAGCCGTTTTGCCGCCGCTATTAGGCCCCGTTACCAAGACCAGTTTATCATCTTCCAAAACAAAATCATTGCCAACGTAATCGGGATTTTCTTTGCCTAAAACGGGATTTTTGGCATCGACCAAATTAATACGATGATGCTCACCAGCAATCAGCGTTGGCAACACAACAGGACTACCAAAGGCATCAGCAAATTTAATAAACGAGAGTAATTCGTCCAATTGCCCTAACGCATCCAAGGTTTCTGCAAGATAAGCCGATTTTTTAAACTCATTTCTCAAAGGAATAATGCAACTGTCTCGATCAAAACTGCCAATCACCGGATAATAAACCAGCAACAAAGGCACAAAGAAAATAGTCGCTGTTGGAATTGCCTGAATGGAAATATTAAACATATCCGTTGGAAAAAAGTGCGCCAAAGCCCAGACACTTGCAAAAAACAGGGTAATAAGTAACGGCTTAAACATCCGTGGCCTGAAAATAATGGCCGGCGAAAAAGAGTTTTTTCTCTCCTGCTTTGATTGAATGCCATTTTCAGAGATATAAGCTGGGCCTTCCATTAATGAATACACCCGCGTATCGGCAAACGCTGTTATTTTATCAAACAGAGTTTTTAAATAGAGGCTTTGTGGCATTTCGACTGCTTGAATTTGGGCCACCAAGTCAAGCATAAACCGAATGCCTCTTTTATACTGAAGATAACCGTAGCCTTCAATTTCATGCGCTTCTCTGGCTGTGCCAAAAGAACCCAAAAACTCGCCAAACAAGAGTAAATAAAAGCTTTCTTCATGGCTGGCGGCAGTTTCCAGAATCTGTTCCAAAGATTCTTTTAGCGCAGAATTTTGCCTTAATTCTTCAACCGCTTCCTGTTTTTCCTTAAGCTCATCAAGAGCATCAAGCGGTTGCGTTAATGAACGAAACAATACGGCCTGCCCTATCGTTGTTGAGGCATGATTAACGGCTTCAAACACTTTATCGACTTCAATGGTATTAAAAGCGCTTTCGTCTATAACACCGACACCGGTAACCAAGGGCTTGCTGGATTTAACAGTAGGCCAAGCATCTTGCCAGCTTTGCAATATTGTTTCTTTCATGGGTGCTTTAACTCTTCATTAATACAGGTCGCCAAAACTATAGTGTGGAAACTATAGTCCCTTAAATTTTTTGTTCCAGTATATTAATAATGGCGCTAACGTGAGCATCTGAATCATTAAGTGCCGCAATATACCGGTAATGGGTTCCGCCTGATTCCATAAATATGGATTTATTTTCCATGGCTATTTCTTCCAACGTTTCCAGGCAATCAACAGCAAAACCCGGACAGACCACATCCACTGTTTTGACGCCTTGCCCTGGAAGTTCTTCCAAGGTGCTGACACAATAAGGCTTTAGCCATTCGGCCTTGCCAAAACGGGATTGAAAAACAATCATCCATTCTTTTTCATTAAGGCCCAATTTTTCAGCAATCAATGCCGCCGTTTTATGGCACTGATGAAAATAAGGATCGCCCCATTTAGTCAGCGCCTCCGGCAAACCATGAAAAGACATGATTAACAGTTCGTTTTTGTCCTGTTCACGCCACGCCTGCTCAATAGATTCAGCAACCGCCGCAATATAATGTCTATCCTGATGATACTCACCGATAAATTGAAACGTGGGCAAATGTCGCCATTGATTAAGCTCTTTAACCAGATCATCATAAATAGAGGCGCTGGTAGTCGAAGAATACTGGGGATACAAAGGCAAAACAACGACATCCGTGATACCGGCTTTTTTAAACTCTTTTAATTGAGTGGCTATGGAGGGCTCACCATAACGCATCGCATAATGCGTGGTAATACCTTTAGCAACGAGCTGATCAGCGACTTTCTCGGTTAATTCACGGGTCAGGTAAGCTAAAGGCGAACCTTTTTCATGCCATACTTTTTGATACGCTTTTGCCGAGCGACTGGGTCTGAAGGGCAACACAAAAAAATTAAGTATCATCCACCACAAAGGACGCGGCAGGTTAACAACACGGGGATCCCACAAAAAATCCGCCAAAAACCGCCGGACAGCCTTTGTTGTAGGCGCAGTGGGTGAACCCAGATTAGCCAGAATTACACCTGTTTTTTTAGTTGTCATGAACGACCTATCTGTTAATGAGATTTAAAAATTCTGAGCGCGTGCTAATTTCTTTACGAAAAGCACCCGTCATCACTGAAGTCGTCATCACTGAATTTTGTTTTTGAACACCCCGCATCATCATGCATAAATGCTTGGCTTCAATAACCACCGCCACACCTCTGGCGCCGATTGAGAGTTCAATCGCATCCGCTATTTGTTTGGTGAGTTTTTCCTGGATCTGTAAACGCCGCGCATACATATCGATAATACGCGCCACTTTGGACAGCCCCAACACTTTGCCCTGCGGCAAGTAACCGATATGACATTTACCAATAAACGGCAGTAAATGATGCTCACATAAGGAATATAATTCAATATCTTTAACGATGACCATGTCTTCCGTGTCGGCAGTAAAAATAGCACCATTAAGCACTTCTTCCAAGGTTTTATCGTAACCGTTGTTAAGAAATTTGAAGGCTTTGGCCGCACGTTTGGGTGTATCAATCAAGCCTTCACGATTCAGGTCCTCACCGACCGCTGCAATAATTCCGGCGAAATGTTCTTCCATGGTTTTCAGTCTCACTTATAAAAAAATAGTTAGAAGTATAGCACTACCCCAAGCATTACTGCCACATTTTGAGCAGATCCGGTTTTATTGTCAGCAACTTTTTTGTCCTTACGCCTCTAGTCGTTGATCCGTAAACTTTAACGCTTCCAGTATCACCTGCTCATCTGCGCCTGATTTGCTGACATTCTCACTGATATATCTGCGCCAACCCCGCGCACCCGGTTCACCATGAAAAAGGCCCAAGATATGCCGGGTAATACTATTTAAGCGGACATCGGCTTTTAGCTGTTCCTGAACATAAGGTATCAATAACGCCACAATGGCCTGGCGTGAAAACCCGTCATTAACCGCACCATAAAACCGCCTGTCAACATCGGCCAATAGATAAGGATTGTGATAAACCTCTCGCCCCACCATAACACCATCAACCTGGCTCAGCATCTCATCAGCCTGCTCCAACGACGTAATACCACCATTAATAATAATCTCCAATTGCGGAAAATCTTTTTTTAATTGATACACCAAATCGTAACGCAACGGCGGAACATCCCTGTTTTGCTTGGGCGACAAACCACTTAACCAGGCTTTTCTGGCATGAACAATAAAGGTTTTGCAACCGGCATCGCTAATCGTAGCCACAAAATGCACCAACTCTTCATAAGAATCAAGGTCATCAATACCAATTCTTGATTTAACAGTCACCGGAATGGCAACCGCCTGAGACATTGCAGCAACACACTCAGCGACCAGTGCCGGATCAGCCATTAAACAAGCGCCAAAACGACCATTTTGAACCCGGTCACTGGGACAACCCACATTCAGGTTAACTTCCGCATAACCATAATCTTCAACCATTTTGGCACAACTAGCCAAATCGTGTGGATGACTACCGCCCAATTGAAAAGCCAGTGGATTTTCAACCGCATCAAATTGCAAAAACCGATGATGATCACCGTGAATTAAAGCCCCCGTGGTCACCATCTCCGTATACAACAAGGCGTGCTGTGAAATCAGTCGATGAAAAAAACGACAATACCGATCAGTCCAGTCCAACATTGGGGCAACGCAAAATTTTCTGTTTAATACTTTGTTATTAATCACAGTGTTATTCATTTAAATATTTTTATTCAACAGTCCCGACCGGCATTCAGTGTTTACAGTATTTTTAACTGATCTTTAACCCGGTCAATATTTTCTGTCATTTGCTCGTGCGTATAAGGAACAGCGGCAAATTTTCCCCAAATTGGCGCAGGCCAGGCTTTATCAATTCGATAGCGAACAACATGATGAAGGTGTAACTGCGGCACCAGATTGCCTATTGCGGCGATATTCATTTTATCGGCGTTATAAAGCGCCGCCAGATTTTCCGCCAAATAGCTGGATTCTTGGGTGAGCGTATGCTGATCGGCTTTACTGAGCTGATAAATTTCTGTGATAGCGGCTTTTTCCGGTACCAGAATAAACCAGGGATATTGGCTATCATTCATCATTAATAATTGGCACAAATCAAAGCGGCCAATAGTGATGCAATCTTGCATCAAACGGGGATGTAACTGAAATAGTGTGGTCATGTAATTTTGTAAAAGTAAAAGCAAAGCTTGAAAGTATCGTGTTAATCAGTGTAATTTAGCCTCTGTTTTAACCCATAATAACAATAATAAATAAGGGGATATTTGCATGTCTGCACAGACCATGACCGCTCAAGACTTACCTGATGAACGTAAACTAACCGTCTCATTTACGTTATTGCTGGGGCTGTATGCCATCATTCCGCTGTGTCTGGCGCTGCAACTGTCTGACAACTGGTTTTGGCACGGCTATTTAAGGGAGCATTTACCCAGCAAACCGAGCCATTTTTTATTGTTTCAAATTCTGTTTGGCACGCCCCATATTTTAGCCAGTACGATTGTACTGGTCAGCAATACGGACTACCTGCGATTTTATCAGCGCAATCTGATGTGGGTAACCGCCGCCATTGCAATTTTTTTTGGCATCGGCAGTTTGTTTATTCCTTATCAGGTTTTTTATGTCCTGGTTGCAGGCTGGACAGTATACCATGTACTTAAACAACAACATGGCGTGGCGCGAAGTGTTTGTCGCCTGCCCTCTTGGGCATTTAATCTTTTGTTATCACTAAGCGTAGCGGCAGGGCTTTTTGTTTATATCGGTATTTTTCTTAAAAACAGTCTGGATGTCCAGCAAACCCAATGGCTTAAACAGCTTGCCGGTTTGTTGTGTGCAGGACTGGTTTTAAGCGCTTTTTATTGCCAACGCTATGTCACCACCACATTTGGCAAATGGTTTTTATGGTCCAATATTTTTTTGGTGCTGAGTAGTTTTTATCTTTACGTGCAACAGTATTATTTTCTGGCGATTCTGGTGCCTCGGTTGGTGCATGATGCTACGGCCTATATTTTCTATGTAACGCATGATTACAACAAGCATCACAATCATCCACAAAATTTTCTATATCGCTACGCTGCACGTTGTAATGTACACATTTTTATTGTACTGCCGGTGTGTTCATTTGTGCTGGCCTTTGTTTTGCAAGCGTATGGCGACAACCTGGTTAGCGCCTTATCCGAATTATTTTTTGGGGTGGAAATTCGCAAAGCCGTTACCTTGGGACTGCTGGGCTATCTGGCGTTAATGCACTATTACACTGAAGCGATTACCTGGAAAGGTGAATCGCCTTATCGACGGTTTATTGCTTTTTCAAAATGAGGCAATTCACACACCGAAGCGTTACTAACCACCGTTGAGCATCGTAATAATATAATCCTGCGGCTGAAGTAAACCAGCTTTAGCTGTTTTACAGGCAACAGCAGAAGCGGTTGCACTCCAATGTCATTAAGTTAAGCCGTTCGCTGAGCCGAGTCGAAGCGATTTTGCCGGCTTCGGCTCCGCTCAGCCAACGGTTTATCTTCCCAAGAGGCGCTTAACTTAATTTAAGTATCTTGTTTACTTTTTCGGTGGGGAAGCAAAGGGTCGGGCCAGCGGCTCTCCAACAAAAATCCCCTGCCCCGGTTCCCATACGCTTTTCCAGTAAGCTTCAATCAGTGTATTGCCACGCAAGTAATAATGTAGCAATACGCCGGGATGCGAAAATTTGACCGGATAATTACAGGGCTCGACGACTGCGCCATAGCTTGCCGTTGCGCCCGCAGTTATCCAGTCAAGAATATTCATTTGGTCGCTACCTGTCAATACGCCACCTGCCGAGGTTAAATGATCGGCGATAGCGCCGGGCAGATAAGTATTTTTATCAATGTTGGCTACGTTCATCTTGCCGGTAAAATAAAACATGACATCAGCTTTATTTTCAAGGCTGTCTTGTTCCAAATAATTAACGGGCCACAACCCGGCAAAGGCCTTGACCACTTCAGGAAAAAAAGCCGCCCGTGTGCTACGCGCCTGATCGCTGGTTTTTAATAAATACGCGGAACCTTGTGGACGAGTGAAATCAGCGGCCACTCCGCGATCAATCAAACGCTTAACCTCCTCAAACGAACGCCCGGCCAAGGTCATAGTGGGACGCCAACCATAATCAGTAAACGGTTTTTCGCTATCGGATGCAAAATACGGACTTTTGCGCCCCTCTTCACAGACCTTTGCACAAAAGGCTTGATCAAAACCCGCTGCAAAAGCGGTAGTGATTGACATACAATCAACACGAAACGGCTTTAGCCAGGTTAAGACAAACGCTTGCACCGCTTTGGGTGTTTTCGCATCCACTTGTTCTTTTAGTTTGGAAAACTCTTTTTTTGACAAGACATTGGCTGTTGAATCAAACCGAACATGAATCATGTTGGCCTGTGGAATATGCCGCATACCTTGATAATAATCACCGATACGCTGACTCAAGGGGTCTTCATCATTGACCACCACGGCCAATTGTCCGGCAGTCAACCCCGGTAATGGCTGGTACATTAAAGGAATGCTGCCCGCCAAT
>CAIUYS010000309.1 GCA_903903365.1 uncultured Methylococcaceae bacterium | reverse complement strand
GTTTGTCTATTTAACTTCATTTCATCGATTGCATAAAATAAATTTTAATACTTTCCTTTGCGCAAAAAACCAACCAGCCACAACGCCTCATCATGATTCATGAACGGTTGCCACGGCGGCATGGCCGTGCCTTTGCGTCCGTTAAGAATGGTTGTAACCAAAAATTCATCCGGTTTTCCGGTTAAGTTTTCAGGCAGTAACGCAGGCCCCATACCACCTTGCAGGGTTAAGCCATGACAGGCGCCGCAATCATTTTTTAGCAGATCGAGGAGTAGGGTTTGTTGCTCTGGCGATGGTTCGGCTGCCAAACAGCTGGTGGTGATGCAGAGTAAAAGCAGCCACTTTTTCATAGTTGGATTAGGGGCATAAAAATAGTTAAACGTTTTTTCAGCTTTCAACTTAACGCGAAATAGCGCCGTAGGATGCGCTGAGGTACGAAGCGCATCATTTGTGGTTGATGCGCCTCCTTACGTCGGCACATCCTACGGTTTTAAAGCGGCGTAATAAGCGGCTACATTGGCAATGTCGTCATCGCTTAATGAACCGGCAATGGCATTCATAAGGTCATTTTTACGGGTTTTATCGCGGTATTGTTCCAACGCTGATTTGAGGTAAGCAAAATCACGACCTGCCAACGGCGGAAACGGCGCATCGGCTGAAGGCGTCTTAATGCCGTGGCATTGAGAGCACACGGCTGCTGCTCTGGCTTGATCGGCATAAATACTCGCGGCATTAACAGCCTGGGTCGATAACAGTCCCAGCATTAATGCACCTGAAAGTACCATCAGTTTCATTATTTGGCCCCTTTCATTTCATCAGGTGAAAGACCGCGTGTCATGTATTTAACCCGACCATGAGAGAAGATACCGGCTGGGCTTTCCATGGCAATAGAGGCTATTTTTTCTAAAGAGGTCGAGTCATAAACAACGACTTCGTCACCGCTGTAGCCCGAGCTGATATACAAGAATTTACCATCGGCGCTGTATTCAGGAAAATACGCATGACCGCCTACATCCAAAGTTTTAACCACTTCGAGGGATTTCTTGTCAATCAACTGAACGGTGCGTGCACGTCTGTCTTTAGAGATAATATCCACTGCGATATAAGGCGCATTGGCATGGGCAGCAGGTGATTCAGTGCCGCCAGAGACGGGCACTTGTTTAACCACTTCCATTTTGTCCAGATCCCAGACGCTGACAACCATTTTATCGCAATCGCCAAAGTTGGTGCCAAAGCCCAAGGTGCGGCCATTCACTTCAACGACTGAGCCGCCACCTACGTGAGGTACGCAACCGGCTTCCAGTTTTTTGATGATTTTGCGTTCTTTTAAATCTATCGCAGTGACAATACTGTCGACATAAGAAGCCACCATTAATTTACTGCCGCCATGCGATAAAAAAGCGTCATGCAGATGGCGGCCTACATTTTCAATTTTGGTAACCGGAAAGCCTTCTTTTAAATCAACTACCCAGACCTGACCGGCATTTTCCAGGGCAATGGCAAAAATATCGGCAAAGGGTGTGCCGATAATCATACCGGAATCCGAGGAGACCATTTTCCCATCGGGATCGATGCCTTCCAACTCAAAGGTTTTTAGAGGTTCCAACGTTTTGGCATCAAGAATGACGGCATTGTGTGGCACATAAGAGCCGGCCATGATGTATTTACCGTCGCGGGAAACGCCCAATCCCGGGCCATTGAAGCCGGTTTTAACGCTGCGTACGATTTGCATGGAGTACAGATCGACTTTAAAAATTTCAGCGGTATCATTTTTTACATAAGCCCAGCGCGGGTTGGCGGGGTCATAGTCGATAATATGCGCAGCGGTGCCTGTCGCGATTTCACCAATTTGTTTATGCGTAACACTGTTGATGAATACCGCTTTTGAACCTAAACCACGTCCGTATTTACCGCGTGCGGCGACGCCGATAATATTATTGATATCATCGATTTGATAGGTCGGTTTGGCGGGCAGCGTGCTTTCGTCTTTAACGTACACTTTGATTGATGCTTTGATATCATCAATTGTCCAGG
>CAIUYS010000308.1 GCA_903903365.1 uncultured Methylococcaceae bacterium | reverse complement strand
TTCACGCTTTTTTATCATGATATTGATATCTTTACGCATGCCATTAAGTGCATCGGCAAGCACAACAATCTCGGTGCAACTGCCCGATTCTGGCGTTATAGTCTCAATTTTTTGATTATTCCCCATTTCAACCGCATCTTCAGCGAGCTTAAGCAGTGGCGTACTAATGCGTTTGGCAACCCACCAAGCCATAAAAATAACAGCAAAAAACAGGCTAAACAGTACTGATAAAGAAGACCTTTGCATAAATTGACTACCGATAAAGGGGACACCGATTGCGAAGAGGGGCGGCTGGTTTTTTTGCAACCATATCATAGGGATAGGATCAGTTTGGTAGCTGACGGTTAATTTTCCTTGCCACAATTGATCGATTGTTTTTGTTGCAGCAAGCAAGACTGGATAATGCGGCAGCTTGTCGGTTGTATTCTCAACCCTGCCAGAAACCAGCTTAAAGAAATCATCCTTGTCCAGCTCTTCAGAAACCTGCCTTATTAACTCAGGAATGGCTTGACTAAAGACAATATCGACTACCCGCAACAATGCAGAGGCATTCGTACCCAATCTCGTTCCCACATACGAAGCACTTACCAGAAAAAAAACGGTTATGGTGATAACTTGCGTTACCAGCAATATCAAGACAAACCGCAACCAGATTTGACTGACAAATGTCTGTACACGAAAAAATTTCATGACCTTGCCTGATCCAGATCAGCATTAATAAAAACATAGCCAATTCCCCGAACTGACTGAATGTATTGATGCGACGATAAACCGTCCATAAGCCGTTTACGAAGGCGCGACACCAGCATATCGATATTGCGCTGCTCGATTTGCTGGCCACCGCCCCTAATCTGGCTGGCTAATTGATGCCGAGATAGTGGCTGGCCTGGCGTACCGGCAAGAATCTTAAGCAACTCAAACTCATCGAAGCTAAGTGCTACAGCTTGTCCGTTACATAACAAAACCCTGGACGATATATCCAGAACAAAAGCGCCAAATTGAAACGTCACCGGCGCTACTTCGGAAGTATTTAAAGAGTTGTCTGGAATTCGGCGCAAAACAGCCCGGATACGCGCGACCAGTTCACGGGGATCAAAGGGTTTCGCAAGATAATCGTCCGAACCATATTCCAACCCGAGGATTCTATCCACGACCTCGTTCCTTGCCGTCACGATCACTATAGGTATCTTATCGCCTTCCGCCCGCAATCTTCGGCAAATTGAAATACCATCCTCGCCCGGCATATTGACATCCCGCACCAAAAGATCGCAATGAAAGCGTTCCCGTTGTTTTTTCATTTCAATCGCATCTGCCGCCAACAGGACATCAAAACCTTGCATTTCAAAATAGTTCGCCAATAAATTACGATGGCGGTGATCATCATCAATAATAAGAATTCTCTGCTTCATGGCTCAGCTTTTAACGTAACAACGATAGGGGTAGGGAAGGCTATTAACCTCCCCTCCCTCCAAACCGTGCGTGCGGTTTTCCCGCACACGGCTTTCCAGTC
>CAIUYS010000307.1 GCA_903903365.1 uncultured Methylococcaceae bacterium | reverse complement strand
GTAACCATCGTCCCGTCTTGGGTTCTGATCGGCAATTTTGCAATCGACTCGGGTTGCTGTCGAAGTTCCGGCGTAAGGGTCACTGCGACATTGTAAATTTTATTGCCCTGAATATTTTTACCCACAATGCGGGTTTCGTAAGCTGCCTGTAAAGTATCAACAAGCTGCGCCGGCATCACGCCCCAGAAGTTAAGCTGGTCAAGGTTCAGATCGATTTTTAACAGTGGCGTACCCGGTGGAGAGCGTAACTGCACGTCGGTGACGCCAATGAGCTCATTCATAATCCGGGCGACTGCCTTTGCTTTCTCGTCAAGCTGATTAAGGTCATTGCCATAAATATTAACCACTACCGGTGCGGTGTAACCCGAAATGGTTTCATCGACCCGTTCTGTTAAAAAGGTGTTGGTTTCAAATAAAATACCGGGGAAATTAGTCAAAATTGCGCGCAACCGATCTTTTATCTGCTGTTGCCCGGCTCCGGACATCGACTCCAGGCGCACTTCATACTCGCTATAATGGCTACCGTAAGTATCAGCGCCACGCTCTGCGCGACCGGCCCATTGCGATACCGATTGAATGCCCGGAATGGCCATAAACTGTTCGGTCAGTTTAGTCCCGATTCTGATGGATTCCTGCAACGAGGTACCGGGAATACTGCTGGTATGAATAATGTAATGACCTTCCCGTAATTCCGGTAAAAACTTGCTGTCAAGCCCAAAAAAAGCCAACAAACCTGTCAAACAAACAATAATACTGCCGAAAATCATCGGTTTAAACTGCCGGGAAACTATTCCCAAGACTCTTTTGTAGTGGGGCTTGATCCGTTTAATCAACGGTGGATCATCATTTGTGATAACGGCGTTGCCGAGCAACAGATAACACAAGGCCGGTGTTAAGGTAAGCGCTACCAGCAACGACATTAAAATCGCCAAAATATAGGAATAACCCAGGGGCGCAAACAGGCGACCCGCAACGCCATTCAAGGTTAACAACGGCACAAAAACCAGCGCAACGATAAAGCTGGCGTAAACCACCGAGCTACGCACCTCCAGCGAGGCGCTATAAACCACCTCGGCAACCGACAGCGGTTTTTCTGACAAACGGTTTTCGCGCAAACGCCGAAAAATGTTTTCGGTATCGATAATTGCATCATCAACCACTTCGCCCAAGGCAATTGCCAAGCCGCCAAGTACCATGATATTGAGATTAACCCCTGTTGCCAGCAGCACAATAATGGCGCCTGTCAACGACACCGGAATAGCAAGCGCAGAAATAAACGCAGCACGAAAGTTAAACAAAAACAGATATAAAATAATCAACACAAACAAGCCGCCGATCAATAAATGTCCGGATAAATTGCTTAGTGACTTTTCAATATAATCAGCCGGACGAAACAGGTGCGAGTAAAAGTTAACCCCTTGTTTGGCAAAAAGTGGCTCGAACTCTTTCAGCGTTTCTTCTACCTGCCTGGACACTGACAAGGTGTTGGCACCGTATTGGCCAATTACCATCATCACAATGCCGGGCTTACCCATGATTTGCGCGGCGCCAATCGGCGGTTCCGGTGCATATTGAATGGTGGTGACTTCTCCCAGCGTCACGCTGCGCCCCTGATCCCGTTTAACCAAAATCTTGGCAAATTGTTCTGGCGTGGCGGGTTGTCCGGTTACCTGTAGCGTAAAACGCTGGTTGTTATTTTCGATAAAACCTCCTCCCTGAATGTTTCCGGCCTTAGCCGCCGCCTGAATAATATCTTCAAGGGTCAGATTAAAGCGATGCAGTTTTAACGGATCAACCTGAATTTGCAGTTGTTGAATATCCCCGCCAAAGACATTCACATCGGCAACGCCAGAAACAG
>CAIUYS010000306.1 GCA_903903365.1 uncultured Methylococcaceae bacterium | reverse complement strand
TCCTGAATTTGATAAAAATGAAGGAATAACCGGGTAGAGAGCCAAAAATAGCGTTTCTCGCGCTACCCATTTCAAAAAATGGCTTTTTGGGAGTCTATATTAACTTGCGCATTTTCCAGTCGGTAATTTTGCAAGTGGCTCGCATAATTACGCTTTAATTCCGTAACGCTAACAGTTGTATTGGCAAACACAGTATCCATAATAACTTCAATTTAATGCTAATTTAGATGCTAAATATAACATCTTTCATATAGATAGCCAGTATTAATATTTAATACTAAAAGCATTAAATCGTGGTCTGACCCCTATTTTCCTTGGTTGCTTTTTTATCCAATTAAGAATAGTTAACAACGTCGCAAGACTAAATTAACATCCATTATGGATAGATTGGGGTTTTCATTCGAGTCTACCCACTTTTTTTGATCAACTTGGTGAGCAGCAATACAGCATTTTCTACAGCAACATGATCAGTATCGATTACTAAATCAGGATTTTTGGGCGCCTCATAAGGTGACAATATTCCAGTGAAATCTGGAACCTGTCCAGCACGTGCTTTACCATAAAGGCCTTTTGGGTCACGCCCCTCACATACATCCAGCGCTGTACTGACAAATACTTCCCGGAAACAATCTTGGCCAATAATCTGACGAGCCATCTCGCGATCAACAATAAAAGGTGAGATAAATGCGGTGATCACAATCATACCGGCATCGTTCATAAGTCGGGCGACTTCGGCAATACGACGAATATTCTCTGTACGCTCTTCATTGGTGAAGCCGAGATTTTTATTTAGCCCATGGCGGATATTGTCTCCATCCAGTACATAGCAAGTACGACCTTCAGCGAACAGTGCTTTTTCAAGCGCAAAGGCCAAAGTGGATTTTCCGGCAGCACTCAGCCCTGTAAGCCAAATTGTGAGTGCTTTTTGATCGAATAATGACTCCCTGTCTTCGCGGCTTACATGTCCGCCGTGCCAAATCACGTTACCTGGATACACTGTCATTCAGTTGCCTGCTTTTGTATTTTTCAGACCAACACCGTTAAAATAATTGTCGCCAAACATAGCTAAAGGTATTGGAGATGGACACCCATCGCCCTTTATTCAAACCCCATTTAGTGTTTTAACAGCCAATGCAATTGATTTTGCCAACGTCCCAATGGTTTCGGATAAATTAACTTTCCTAACTTTATCCCAAATAACAAGTTTTCCCATTCTTATTGTTCGGATGATGTAAATGTGTGTATTTAAAAAGGTGTCCGCCCCTTTTTAGACCCCTTTTTATCGCTACCCCTTTTTTTTGTTTTTTTTGCGGTCAGTTGCAGCAGATCGTGTTCGCTTAATATCATAGGGAATAATGTACCGCTTTTTTAACCATCTTTGTAGATTTTTGATGGTGTGGACAGAATAATTACGAATTTTGTACTAAAATTAAATCGATAGAGGTGTACTTAAGTATAGAAGTACAGTAAGTCATCGAATACAAGTGGTTATAATTGCAAAATCAATAGGCTGTTAAAATATGTTATCGAGTTACAAGTGTGCTGATAAACCTTTTATAATTGCAGAGGTTGGCAATAATCATCAGGGTGAACTTGAAATCGCCCAACGATATATTAAAGAGTTCGCCTGTGCTGGCGCTGATGCAATTAAGTTTCAAACAAGAAACAACAAGTATCTTTTTTCTGAATGTGGATATAACGCTCCCTATAATAGTGAGCATTCATTTGGAGAAACCTACGGAGAGCACAGAGAGCATCTTGAGCTTCGGCCAGAATGGTTGCCTATACTTAAAGCTGATTGCGAAAAATATAATGTAAAATTTATGTCAACACCCTTTGATGAGCCTAGTTTGGAGTTGCTCTGCGAGGTTGGTGTCGACCTGATAAAAGTTGCTTCTTTTGATCTTGGAAATCTGCCGTTATTAAAGCGTATCGCTGCAACCGGTTTTCCAGTTGTTATCAGCTGTGGTGGAGGAAAAGCCCACCAAATTCGCTCCAGTGTGGAAGAGTTGTTAAAGGGAACAACAGAAGTTACCGTTATGCACTGTGTCTCTGAATACCCATGCGATCATAATCGCCTAGGCTTGGATAACATCGAAATTCTTATTAAAGAATTCCCCGAATGCACTATTGGTTTATCCGATCACTTTAACGGAATTTTGTCAGGTCCTATTGCCTATATGAAAGGCGCGCGGGTTTTTGAGAAGCATGTGACATTGAACAGAGCATGGCAGGGGGCTGATCATGGATTTTCCTTGGAGCATGATGGTTTCCGGAAGTTTGTAAGAGATATCAAGCGTGTTCCCGAAATGATGCCACCTAAGCATGAGTCTGAACTTGGCAAGGAAGTTGTTTTTAAAAGACTCGGCAAATCAATTGTTGCGCTTCATGATATTCAACCAGGCCAGACCATCACAATTAATGATTTAACCGGAAAAATTTATGATGGTCATGGTATACCCATCCGTCAGTCGTCAGAGGTTATTGGTGCTACTGCAATTAGTAAAATATCTGCGGGTGAATTAGTCAGTTTTGATGCAATTTCTCTGGTGAATGCCGTTTGATGGATATTAGGCCTGATCTACTGCAATCGCTTAAAGCTCTGCGTCTGGTTATCTTCGATTTTGACGGCGTTTTTACCGACAATACTGTCTTGGTCTCCCAAGAAGGCATCGAGACAGTCCGTTGTTGGCGTAGCGATGGCCTCGGCATTTCAAGATTACGATCAATTGGTGTCGAGACTTTGATTATCTCTACAGAAGCTAATCCGATCGTGACCGTCAGAGCAAACAAATTGAAAATAGCTTGTAAACAAGCAGTCGAGGACAAAGCTCATGCCGTTTTGCAAGCCTGTAAGGAGTTGGGCGTTTCCCCAACAGAAACTGCCTTTGTCGGAAATGATATTAACGATATACCCGCCCTTAAATCCATCGGTTTGCCTATTGCAGTCGTAGATGCTTATCCCGAGGTTCTTGCTCACGTCGCGTACCAAACCACTAAGCAGGGGGGGTATGGAGCAGTTCGCGAGATCTGTGATCTGGTTTTTCACGCAAAAGAAGATAGCTTAGAGATGTTGGGGATATATCTTGCCTGATCAACTTTTTGATGTCAGCAAGGAAATTGTGCTGGTTACCGGCGTTTCTGGTCAATTGGGTGGCGAATATGCAAAAACTTTTCTGCAACGTGGCGCTCGTGTTGTAGGGCTTGATGTGCTCTCATCTTCTTTCAGTCAAACATTGATCACGGAATATCCTGATCATTTCTTCTTGAGTGAGGCGGATGTCACAAATAAAGCATCATTGCAAATCTCCCTTGCTGACATAAATACTCGCTTTGGAGTGCCTACAGTATTAATTAATAATGCCGCGATTGACTCGCCACCCTCTTCGCCGCCGGAAGAAAACGGCCCTTTCGAAGATTACCTGGAAGCCTCTTGGGACAGAGTTATAGATGTCAACCTGAAAGGCGCTTATCTCTGCTGTCAAGTATTTGGCGCTGCAATGGCCAACGCTGGCAACGGCTCAATTATCAACATTGCCTCTATTTATGGTGTCGTTGCTCCCGATCAGAGTCTTTACGAATATCGACGACAACGCGGTGAAACCTTTTATAAGCCTGTAGCTTATTCAGTTTCAAAATCCGGTATTCTTAACATGACACGTTATCTCGCAGTGTACTGGGCCAAGAAAAACGTACGGGTAAATACCCTAACCATAGCAGGCGTTTTTAATAACCAGGAGCAAGCGTTTCTGGATGCGTACTGTGGGCGTATTCCTGTTGGGCGTATGGCAAATGCAGATGAATATAATGGTTCGGTATTGTTTCTTGCTTGCCCTGCTTCACGGTATATGACAGGGGCTAACCTCGTCATTGATGGGGGCTGGACGGCAATATGACCCAATCAAATGAAATCATACGCGTTTCCAACTGGATTAATGGACAGGTAAGCCACTCCCAAACCGGTGCCTGGCTGGATAAATTCAATCCGCACAATGGTAAGTTGCTTTGCCAAGTGACCGATTCATCTGAGTCGGTCACTCAATGTGCCATATCTGCGGCGGCCGAAGCGTTTATTGCGTGGTCTGAATTAACACCGGTCAGACGTGGTCAGATTCTGTCCGACATTGTTGCCGCCATGAAACGCCGTGCCGATGACTTGGTCGACTGCATTGCCCTGGAAACCGGTAAACCTCCTCAAGATGCAAGAGGTGAAGTGAACGCCGCTATTCTCCAAGGAGAATACTTCGCTGGCGAAGGAATGCGGCTCTATGGCCGATCACTCACCTCAAGCACACCCGGCAAATACAGCCATACCGTTCGGCAGCCTCGTGGAATCGCGGGGTTGATTGTCCCTGCCAATACGCCTATAGCCAATATTGCGTGGAAAACCTTCCCGGCTTTGGTTTGCGGTAACACAGTTGTGCTCAAGGCTGCGGAAGACTCGCCGCACATTGCCCTGTTATTTGCCCAACTGGTCAAGGAAGCAGGTCTGCCTGATGGCGTATTTAACGTCATCCAGGGGCGCGGACAGATCGCTGGTGCTGCTCTGGTGACTGACGAGCGTGTCGGTATCATCAGCTTTACTGGTTCAACAAGTGTAGGCAAATGGATTGCAGAAACAGCGGGGAAGCGATTGGCCCGTGTCTCCCTTGAGCTTGGAGGCAAAAATCCTTTTGTAGTGTGCGATGATGCCGATATTGATCAAGCCGTTCATTGGGCATCACTTTCCGCATTCAGCAATGCGGGTCAACGCTGCGCCGCGGGTAGTCGCCTCATCGTCTTCGAAGCGGTATATGAGACTTTCCGTGACAAACTGGTTGCCAAGGCAAAAAGCCTGAAATTGGGTGTTAGTGCAGATTGCGACCTCGGCCCGGTTATTAATAACCGGCAGCAAAAAGCCATTCTTGCCGCCATCGAAACTGCCGTGTCAGAAGGTGGACGCATTCTTTGTGGTGGAACCGCTCCATCAGACACGGAACTGGCACAGGGCTATTATATTCAGCCAACCATCATAGAAGGTCTAGCAACCAGCGCAGAATTAAGCTGCAAGGAAGTTTTCGGGCCGGTGGTTACCCTTTATGTCGTCAATAATATAAGCGAAGCGCTGCAACTTGCCAATGCCACAGAGTATGGTCTTACTGCTGCTATTCATACCCGCAGTGTCGATCGCGCCATGTGGTTCGCACAACGCGTCAAAGCAGGCGTGGCAAATGTTAATATTGGTACCTTTGGTAGTGAACCACACATGCCCTTTGGAGGATTCGGCGCTTCGGGAAATGGTACGCGAGAGCCTGGAGTTGAGGCATTGGATGTTTATTCTGAACTTAAAAGCATTTCTTTTTTAGTGCGCGAGAACCAGCTATGACTACCCATAAGCCTCGTACCATAGCCTTTATCCCGGCACGTTCAGGGTCTAAACGCGTCCCCAATAAGAACATCCGGCACCTCAATGGACATCCATTGCTGGCCTACTCCATTCGCGCAGCGATTGATAGCGGTGTATTCGATGCCGTTATCTGTGCGACTGATAGCGAGCAGCATGCAGCAGTGGCACGATATTATGGTGCGGAAGTTCCGTTCCTTCGTACTGGAGAAATTTCTGGCGACAAATCACCTGACATCGAATGGGTGATCTGGATACTTGATAGGCTGAAACAGTCTGGCCGAGAGTTTGACGTCTTCAGCATTTTGAGACCGACCTCGCCTTTTCGATTACCGCAAACGATTCAGCGTGCTTGGGAAGTGTTCAGTAAAGATCCAGCTACCGACTCCCTTCGTGCTGTTGAAAAGTGCAAACAGCATCCTGGCAAGATGTGGGTCATCAGTGGTAAACGCATGCTGCCATTGATGCCTTTTAGTAATGGCGAGACCCCTTGGCACAGTAGCCAGTACGCCGCCTTGCCCGAGGTTTACGCTCAAAATGCCAGCTTGGAAATTGCGTGGACAAAAGTGCCTCTTGAGCAGAACAGTATCGCCGGTGAGACCATTATTCCCTTTGTCAGCCAAGGGCTGGAGGGTTTCGATATTAATGAACCGGAAGATTGGTGGATGGCTGAGTGGCTACTGGCCAATCAAGATGCAAAGCTGCCATCAATCACGCTTTCACCTTACATCAATACAGAACAGTATAACAAGGAGCCTAAAAGTGGGTGATCAAGTTGGACAAGCGGTAGAAGGCACACTTTACTACATTCCTTATGTTGAATTTGAGCGAATTCGCAGTCTTGATTTGTCTGGAGAACAGCAGGCGGCGATTTTTGCGGATATGTGTCGTTTAAACGCCCTCTACATGATTGCTTGTTCTGGCTCAGGGCATATTGGTAGCAGTTTCAGTAGCATGGAAATTTTCAGCTGGTTGCTATTAGAGGAACTCGATATTGCCGAATCGCCTCAGTCAAGTGGTGATGTCTTCTTTAGTTCCAAAGGACACGACGCGCCAGGTTACTACGCGGTGCTTATGGGGCTGGGGCGTCTCCCGTTTGACCATATTCACAAGTTGCGGCGCATTGATGGCCTGCCCGGCCATCCAGATATTGGTACGCCCGGTATTGTTACCAACACCGGTTCTCTTGGTATGGGCGTTTCGAAGGCGAAAGGAATGGTTTACGCAAACCGCCTTGCCAAGCGCCCAGGACGGGTGTTTGTGTTGACCGGGGATGGAGAACTTCAGGAGGGGCAATTCTGGGAGTCGCTTATATCCGCAGCCAACCATAAGCTTCACGAGATTACGGTGATCATAGATCACAACAAGCTTCAGTCAGACACCTTTGTCAAAAACGTTTCCGATCTTGGTGATCTGGAAGCCAAATTACGTGCTTTCGGTTGGCGGGTAGCGCGTTGCGACGGAAACAACCTTAGCGATTTTGCTGCTACACTCGCGTCACTTAAAGGTGAAGCACGCCCTAAAATCATCATCGCGGATACCGTCAAGGGCCAGGGTGTCTCCTTTATGGAACACACCTCGTTGGATTCTGATGTTGCCATGTACCGCTTCCATAGTGGTGCGCCCGATGCCCGTTTATATCAATTGGCAGCTCAGGAAATTATAAGCCGCCTGCAACAACGTACGAACAACGCGAAAGCGGTGGCCCTAAGCTACGAGACCGTCGAGCGCGAGGCCTCCACGCCACAGCCTGCCAAGGCGCAGCGTCTTATTGCCGCCTATACACTGGCGTTGCTGGAGCAAGCTGAAAAGCATCCTAACCTCGTTGCTCTGGATGCCGACCTCATTCTTGATACCGGCCTCATTCCATTCCGTGATCAATACCCCAACCGTTTCTTTGAATGCGGCATTGCCGAACAGGATATGGTCTCTGTGGCGGGTGGCATGGCACTAAAAGGTTTGTTGCCATTGGTGCATTCCTTTGCTTGCTTTCTTTCTGCTCGGCCAAACGAACAGATTTACAACAACGCCACCGAGCGGACAAAAATCATCTATGTGGGTTCCCTTGCCGGCGTAATCCCCGGCGGGCCGGGACATTCTCATCAGGCTGTACGTGACATTTCTGCTTTGGCGGCCATGCCTGGGATGACCTTAGTAGAACCTTCCTGCGAAGCTGAAGTCGGCCCATTGCTGGATTGGTGTATTAATGAGGCGCCGGGTAGTTGCTATATCAGGCTGGTTTCACTGCCTTGGGACATTCCCTACCGCTTGCCGTTGGGTTATCGACCTAAACCTGGTCAAGGCATAACCTTGGTAGAAGGTTCTGATGTCGTCGTTATAACCTATGGCCCAGTGTTGCTCAGCGCGGCAGTTCAAGCCTCAGAAATACTGTCCAAAGAGAAAAATATCAGCGTTAAAGTTATTAACCTGCCATGGCTAAATCAGGTGGATTCTGGTTGGCTCGCATCGGAGCTTGGTAACTTCAAACGACTGGTATGCCTAGATAACCATTATTTTATCGGTGGACAGGCTGATGCAATAATGCGAGCGACATTACATTTCGAGCACAACGATCTTAAAGTAATTTGCCATGGGATTAAGGGAGTCCCTCCCTGTGGTTCAAATTCTGAAGTCCTCGGTAATACATTTTTAGATGCAGGCGGAATCGTAAGCGTCATTACAAATTGTTTCTAATATTTTGGAATAGTGCCCTTAATTGAAACACAGTGGGTAACCAGTGAAAATTTGCTTATTAGAGAATATATGAGGTCTTACAATTAATGGTTACAAAAAAAGCACTGATTTGTGGCGTGACCGGCCAGGATGGCGCCTATTTGGCCGACTTTCTTCTTTCCAAAGGGTATCAGGTTTTCGGTACGTCACGTGATGCTCAGACCGCATCTTTTAACACGCTTAAGGTGCTAAAAATTCGGGACAAGGTGTCGTGTGAATCGATGGCCCACAATGACTTTCGGAGTGTACTGCAAGTAATTTCCAAAATTGAGCCGGATGAAATTTACAATCTGGCAGGCCAAAGTTCAGTTGGACTTTCCTTTGAACAGCCCGTCGAGACTATGGAAAGCATCGCCGTCGGTACCCTAAACCTGCTGGAAGGCCTTCGTTTTTTAAGATCGTCGGCAAGACTCTACAACGCAGGCTCCAGTGAATGCTTTGGAAATACCGGTTCCTTATCCGCCGACGAAAATACTCCGTTCCATCCGAGAAGTCCTTATGCAGTAGCAAAAGCGGCAGCTCACTGGGAAGTGGCGAGCTATCGGGATGCCTATGGGCTTTACGCTTGTACAGGGATTTTGTTCAATCACGAATCGCCATTACGTCCTGAACGGTTTGTTACTAAAAAAATTGTTGCATCAGCCTGTCGTATCGCTATTGGCTCCTCGGAAAAGTTACGATTAGGGAATATTGAGGTGGTTCGTGATTGGGGTTGGGCACCGGAATATGTGGATGCCATGTGGCGGATGCTGCAGCAGGAATCGCCGGAGGATTTAGTGATTGCCACCGGAGAAAGTCACAGCTTGCGCGAGTTTGTGGCGATGGTGTTCGGCGTACTAAATCTTGATTGGCAAGATCATGTCTTGACAGATACAGCCTTACTAAGACCCTCTGATATAGCAGAAGGACGAGCTAATCCGCGTCGAGCCGAAGACATTCTAGGGTGGCGTGCTTCAAAGCGATTGGCCGAGATAGTAAGTTTACTGGTGCAGAATCAATTAGAGCAACAACCCGACTGTTTGGAAGCAAAAAAATGAAAGACACGACGCCACTGCTAGAAAAAGAGCTTGTTATCTGCCCACCAAGCGCTTTTGGGACGTTTGACCCAAGTGAGTACTACCGTTATAGGCACATGTTGATGAGCCTTGTTCGGCGGGATATAAAATCGCAATTTGAGGAAATGCACTTTGGAATCGTATGGGCGCTTATACGACCATTGTCCGTCGCTATTATATTTACGCTCTTTAAGAAATTTTCAGGTGCCAATACTTATGTTCATGCACCGTATCTTATGTTTATCTACAGTGGTCTAATATTTTGGTATTATTTTACCGATACAACCATGCAAACGGCGGGGTCGGTCAGAAAGGATGCAGCAATAATCAGTAAAATTTATTTTCCTCGACTGATTACACCCATGGTGCCTATCCTTAGCAACCTTATTGGACTGGGTATAGCGGCTATACCGCTGCTAATAATGATGGCTTGGCATCGAACTTTACCTGGCTGGACTATCCTGCTGTTACCGGTTGTCCTTCTGCAGTGCATGGCGTTGATTTTTGGCATAGGCACATTATTTGCGGCATTGACCATCAACAACAGAGATCTGGAACAGTTTCTCTCCTTTATGATGTACATTGGATTGTTTGTCTCGTGCGTGTTTTTTGTGCCGGAAATGGTGCCGGAGTGGGCGAGGCCCGTTCTTATGATGAACCCGATGGCAGGTACGATGATGGCTTGGCGTGCTTGTTTGTTTGACGGTAATGCTTTCCCTATACTTCAATGGGCCTATTCACTCATTGTTTCTGTCGCAATAGTCTTAATTGGTGTACTGGCATTTCGTCACGCAGAAGCAACCTTTGTGGATAAACTGTGATGAATCCGGTCGTAATCAGTGTAAAAGGAATTTCCAAAAGGTATTCAAGAACTGACGGTAAGTCATGGTCATTTTTGCGAGCAATTCCTATTTATTTGAGCAATCTTGGCAGGCGACTGCGAGGGCGATCAGTATTACCATCAATAAAGCCTGAAAATGAATTCTGGGCGCTCAAAGATATAAACTTTGATGTTAAACGAGGTCAACGTATTGGAATTATTGGTAGAAATGGCGCTGGAAAATCCACCCTTCTCAAGATACTGTCTAGACTGGTTTATCCTACCGAAGGTGAAGTACGAATTCGCGGTCGCGTAACCTCTCTGCTTGAAGTGGGGACCGGCTTCAACATGAATCAGAGTGGGCGGGAAAATATCTATCTCAATGCCTCATTGCACGGGCTGGACAAAAATGAGATCGATGCCATTTTTGATGAAATCGTCGTTTTTTCTGGCGTGGGAGAATTTTTGGACATGCCTGTGAAGCATTACTCAAGCGGTATGTATATGCGACTGGCTTTTTCCGTAGCAGCACACCTCGACCCGGACATATTACTGATGGATGAAGTCTTGGCAGTAGGCGATCTTTCATTCCAGAAGAAATGTTTGCAGCGAGTGGAAAATTTGGCATCGGAAGGTCGCACGATTATTTTTGTTTCCCATAGCATGGGGGACATCGCACGTTTTTGTGATCACCTACTTTGGATAGACCAAGGCAAAATCCGCTACGCGGGCAATGTCATAGAAGGTATTACTCTATATCAAAACGATTTGGCTCCTCAGCAATCCGCGAATCTAAGCGATCGAACCGACCGCGATGGAACTGGAATGGCGAGGCTTACGCGTTTGCAGGTCTTGGATGAAAATAAATATCCAACATCAAGCGTAAAAACTGGCGATGAAATCTACTTTGCCTTCGATTACAAATTTGATAAAGCGCGATATAGAGAAGTGAGTGATGTTTATATTAACGTGGTAGTTGAAAACGACAAACGGCAAAGATTGTTTGGTTGCCCTAGCGAGGTTCTCGCGGTCGATTTAACCGACCTTTCACCAGAAGGAACGTTAGTGTGTCATGTCAAGCGACTACCGCTCGTACCCGGAACCTACTACCTTGCGGCGGGGCTTCTTATTGATCGTCAGCTTGTTGACAAGGTGCTCGACATAACGACCCTCACGGTGCTGGATGGTGATTACTACGGCACTGGCAACCTTCCTTTGCGCTCCTTTGGTGAAATCTGTGTCGACTTTTCGTGGACACTGAGCGGCTTGAAAAGCTAATTAGGAATATGATCATAGCTCACTTTTTACACCTTTTTAGACACTTTAAAGATACTGCAATGTGCGTCGCAGATAAATTAAACCTGCGCAGAGCAATTACACATCGCATTAAACAGAGTAGCCAGAAACAGCTGGTAACGCTATCATCGATGAAAGACTCGCAGAAAGTCCTAGAATATCAAGTATTAAAGGGCTATGTTGAGGCCTACTCGAAAGATAGCCCTCCACGGCTACTAGCCTTTGGGGACTCAGTTTATCTCCGAGCGGCGACTGATGATCAGGCACCACAACCCCTAGCTGAAATTCTTGGTGCTTATTATAAAAACAGTATGTGCCTGGTATCTGGTAGTGGTTATCACTTAGGTATGTTCGAAAAGTTTAGTGAAGTGCTGGCAACACTGCGTACCCGTCCGCGCATTGCAATATTGCCAATTAATCTTCGCTCTTTTTCTCCAACCTGGGATTTAAACCCACTTTATCAATTCTACTCTGAAATAGAGTTGCTTTCTTCTTTCGATTTTAAACGGCCAGATTATAGATTGCATGATACAAAGCCATCTTTAGAATCGGAAGGACGTTTGGTGCCGTTGGAATTGGATGGTGAAGAAACAATTACACTGGGTGACTTCCTTGACATTCTTGGAGAAAGCCCCGCAATTGATTCAGAAGCATGGAAGGATAGACTCAAGACGATCTTCCAATATCATTATATGTATTCAATGTATTCTGAGCACCGTAAGCTTAAAAGTCTTAAACAAATTATAAGGCTTTTGAATGAGCATGGTGTAGCGGTATATTGTTATATTACACCGATTAATTATGAGGCGGGCATAGAGTATTGCGGTGATATATTTATAAACGTCGTCAAAAAGAACATTTCTATAATACAACGGGAGGTAAAGTACACGTTGTCTGCGGTATCCACAGATAATGATACTTTTATGTTTCGGTTTGATGATTTCGCATTCCGGTTTACCCGAAATGTATTTTTTACTTTACACAACGCCACAGAGCATCTCCGTTTCGAGGGAAGGGATTTTATCGCTCAACAGATTGTAGAAGCAGAACGAGCTTTGATTAAAAATGGTGCTGTTTCTTATGAATAAATTACTCAATTTTAAATTATTGAATTCAATGACTAAAGTAACAAATAACTCAAACATATTTGGCGACACTATACAGCCGATTAGTAAAAAATTAAATGCAATAAGAACTATTGCTTTAGTTACACGTTTGGCTTCAATTCTGGATCAGCAAAAAGATTTATCTGGTTACTTTGAAACTTTACTAGATCAGATGGCATCCGGAACAAAAACGATTTTATTCCTGAAGCTTGCTCGATGGCTCAAAAATCGACCTAATGATTTTCACGACGAACTTGACCTGCTCCTGACCAGCGGCAAACTCCTCGATGTATTCGAGAAAACTCTTTCGAGTTGGGAGCAGGAAATGATGCTGAATATTACCTCAAGTAAGAGCCAAATTCGAGAGGTATACCCGACTCAGTTGTTCCCGCTGCTAGGTACAATTTCTATTCCAATAGGAGTAATTCACCAAGAGTCGCATCACGCAAACCATACAGATATGATCTATGTCTGCGGGATGGCGAGCGTCAGCAACGCAAAAAAAATATTTGAATTCGGGACCTATCGCGGTCAGACAACTTGCGGCTTGGCCTCGGTCTGCAAAGATGCCCAAATTTACACGTTGAATCTTCCACTAGAAGATGATCCCCGCTACGCACCATATATCGGCATGTACATCGCCAACTCGCCCGACCGCGAACGCATTACCCAGATATTTTGTGATTCCCGTACTTTCGATACAAGCCCTTACCGGGAATCAATGGATTACATTTTTATCGATGGCGACCATTCTTACGAGGGCGTCAAAAACGATACTGAAAAAGCACTACAATTGCTTAAGCCCGGAGGAACCATCGTGTGGCATGATTACGCAGCAAAGAGTCCTGGAGTACTGAAATATCTTGCGCAATTTTCACAAGAGCGGCCACTGTTCCAATTGCGCAAGACGTGTCTTGCTGTGTATGTGGGCGGAGTTAATTCAGAAATACACCAGCTTACGCCCATGGATGCAAGCCTGGAAGAACAAGAATGCGGAGAAGACTAAGTATGATTAATACATTGAAAATGCAGATCACCCGGTTACTGAAAAAATCCGTTAAATCCTCATCCTCCGATATTAAGCAATACATGAAAGCTGGTAGAATTCCTTGGTCGCCAGGCTACAAGCAGTACCGCTACAATATTCTAAAAGATATTCCGACCGATTTGCCATTACTGGATATCTTTAAACGGGAAGCACCCTTACCGCAGGGCTACGGCGTCGGGATAGACGAGAGAATTGTCGAGTACCCTTGGCTGTTTTCCCGGATGTCAAATGATAGCGGGTTGGTGTTGGATGGTGGCTCAGTGCTGAATTATCCATTTCTGTTGGATGCACCTCAGCTTTCAGACAAGCAGCTTGTGATTCTGACTTTGGCGCCCGAAAGCACAATGGCGAAACGCCAGAACGTCTCATACCTGTTTGGAGATCTTCGGGAGACCCTTTTTCGGGATGGCATTTTCGATCTAATTGTCAGTGTCAGTACCCTGGAGCATATCGGCATGGACAATGCGAAGCTATATACGCAGGATAATCAGGACAACGAGTCACAGCCGGAAGACTACTTGAGAGTCATCAAAGAATTTCATCGCATTTTAAAACCAGGTGGTCGTTTCTTAATGACGGTTCCCTTTGGTAAACCGCAGAATCTGGGGTGGCTGTATCAGTTTGATAGTCATCGACTCCAGCAGGCAATTCGTGCTTTTGGTCCCGATCTCAAAGCCACGATTTTTTACAAGTACGGTCTCGATGGCTGGACACTCTCGGACGAAACTGCATGCGCTGACAGCGAGTATTTCGACGTGCATTCGGCTACAGCCCCTGCCTTGGATCTGGCAGCAGCAGCGCGTGCTGTTGCCTGCTTGGAATTTGTAAAACATGCTTAATCGTCTGCTTAGGAAATTGATACCACGAACTGTTGTTAGACAAGCTTCCGATCGCCCCCTTGTCTCTGTAGTTCTGGGTAGTTACAACCGCGACCAATTGCTGCGGCATGCCATTAATAGCGTTCGGGAAAACGCTGCCCTCATCAAGCACGAAATTATAGTGATTGACGGCGGATCAACTGATGGCTCATTGGAATGGCTCTTACAGCAAAAAGACATTATTACCATCGTTCAGCATAACCATGGCGAGTTCTGCGGCAAAGCCATTGAAAAACGCAGTTGGGGCTATTTCATGAACCTGGGTTTCAAGGCTGCTCAGGGAAAATATATCCTCATGATCAGCGATGATTGTATTTTGTTACCCAACGCAATTGAGCGCGGCATCGCGGTATTTGAAGAGCAACTTACACTGGGTAAAACGGTGGGTGGGGTAGCATTCTATTTTCGCAATTGGCCGGGTGAGAGTGACTATTACGTGCAACGCACCTTGGGTGGTAAGCTTATGGTAAATCACGGTTTGTTTCTGCGTGAAGCCTTAGAAAAGGTCAACTGGGTCGATGAAGACAGTTACACCTTCTATAAAGCGGATGGAGACCTGTGTTTACGTCTATGGCAAACTGGCTACGAAATAATTGATGCGCCAGGTGCTATCGTGGAGCATTATCTGGACGCCGATGAGTCAGTGCGCCTTGAGAATAATGTAACGCTTGAACAAGATAAGAGAACCTATGCTACACGTTGGAGTCGGTTGGCTCTGCTTTCGAAGTTAGAAGCTAATATGGGAAAAATAACATTAAAATTTGAAGATCCGCAGCGCACTGCTGAACGGTATTTCTCGGCATTATTTTAAGAAAACTACTAAGGGACGGCTAGCTAGATGACATGCTTTTATAGGGAAGGGAAGGTATTGATCGGATTTATTATAGCTATTGTAAGTTTGGTGGTTATACCTGAAGGGTATGCCGAGCCTAATAACCTCACAATATATATCTTGGCAGGGCAATCAAACATGTCTGGTAGGGGGGGGATTCCTAATGAGATCGCAGAGGTGATAGGTGTATGGAATTATAGTCATGCGGGGCGCTGGTCATTGGCAAGAGAGCCGCTGGATGACCCCCGACCAATCAGGTTGATATGGTCTCTTTTGATGAGAATCCCGGATTGGGCCCAGGCTTAGCATTCGTTGCGCGTATGCATAGATTACTGCCTGGTCAAGCTATTGGCTTAGTACAATGCCTTAAGGGTGGTTCGACCATGGAAATGTGGCGCCAAAGTAAGGGTAGGGATACTTTATTTGGCTCTTGCCTTGCGCGGGCAAATGAAGTTCGTCGTAATGGTCGTATCGCAGGGATTCTGTGGTATCAAGGCGAATCTGATGCATCAAGTGAATTGGCTGCGCGGGGATGGGATAAGGGATTTGCCGATTTTGCGGCGGCATTTAGGAAAGCGTTGGACATACCTGATTTGCCGATTGTGTATGCCCAGTTGGGGAACATTTCAAAGGAACGGTTTAGTACGCCAAAATTTGCGTACTGGCTTTTGGTTAAGGAAGTACAAGCGAAAGTA
>CAIUYS010000305.1 GCA_903903365.1 uncultured Methylococcaceae bacterium | reverse complement strand
GTATCGTTTCAAGGGGGATTTTTGGAGAAACCGTTCGTAAAGACGTAAAGCTTGATACGTTCGTTTTAAATATAGGCCTTTGATCCCATGAGCCTAATGCTTCATCAACATAGGCATAAAGAGAGCCTGGAGTGATATTGCCACGAATATCAGCTGCCCCACCTTTTAAAGCATCGACTACTAATGAGGTAAATACGCCCGAGCCATTTACCTCAATCGCATATTCAGAGTCTCGACTAGCGGTAAGTACTGATAAACCTTCTGACAGATGGGCTATGCTATTGCCTAATATGCTCCGCGAACCAAGTGCTCCAGAGTGGCAACAATCAAGAATAATTACTTTGTTCTTTGCTTTGGAAGCATTGGCCAAAGTAAGAACATCATCCATTGAAACGCCCTCATCATATTTTTTTGCATCTGTAGTTACAAGATAGCCACCAGTGCTTTTGATATAACCGTGACCAGAAAAATACAGCAAAGCCATATTGGAATCCCCAGAAAATAAGCTTTCTATAGACTCCCGTAAAGTTGATCTGGTAATACTTGAACTTGGCGATGTCATTATTTTTACGCCGAAATTCGGCGAGCCATCACCATGCGACTCCAAGATAGTACCAATAGCGTTTGCATCATTAACGCAACCATTTAAAGGTGAGTTCGGATAATCATTAATGCCAACAATAAGTGCCTTTTTCATGATTTGTTTTTGCCTTCACCCATCATTTGCGTTACAGCCGCAGCGATGGCGCCCCACTCCCACTTAATTGTCCTGTTCCGTGGTAACCCATCAGGCAGGTTACTACTAGAATCGGCACCGCCAACATAAACACCAAAAACAGGAACATTCTGATCTTTTGCCATTTTAATTTCCTTGGCAACACCGTTTGCGCCTGCCATAGTCTTACCAACCAAAACAATCAGCATATTGCATTTATTGATTTTGTCTTTGACGATTGCCTCCCATTCAGATTGCGGCATCGATGATTTAGCCGACCAATCCTGAATAGAAAACGGCGTCTTTGAATTCTTTGACTGCCCGACAAACAGATTTTTTTCTGTCTCATTGTGGTCGTAGTCAAAACTGATAAAAGCTCTTGGGTCTGCCATTGTTTATATCCTTGTATGTAAAAAATGTTCATGGCATCAAATATAGCCATGAATTATGGGGTATTTATCCTTTCGGTGGATACGGATCATTTCCGTAAGAGTTTTTTTCGCGAATCCGCCCGTTTTCTCCGTGAATCAAAAGTTCTGACTTTTGATTCTGTGCGATACTACGGCCACGATCTATTGCCTCTTGTTGAGTTGAATGGACTGATGTGGCTTTGCTATTACCGGCGCCTTTTACGGCCCAATCGTCACCGTGTGGAACAACGTGTTGGTTTTTCTTACTCATAAAGGTGACTCCCAAAATTAAATGATACTTACATCCACTTAGGCGGGCAAAACTTGAAACACGGACATTTATAAAAAATTGTCCGGTTTTCTCAAGTTATCCGCCTATAACACCGGGCATTTATTGGAAGTTAAAAATTGGAAAATAAGAATAATACGGTATCAGAGTTCGATAGAGTTACTGATGCTATAGAAAAACTGACAATACCTGAATGGACTCGTTTGCATAAAGCAGAAAAATCATTTCTTTTCGGGACTGGTTTTTCAGATGTAAATGACCTTTTAAATGAAACTTTTTCCCGTATTCTCAATGGGAGCCGGAACTGGAGATCTGATGTTCCTTTTGTAATATTTGTTATTAATGCGATGAAAAGTGTTGCTAATGGAGACCGTAACCTTATTTATAAGGATGAAGAAATATTGGCAGCAGACTTGCCAAACAATAGTCCAGGTTCAGGCCGCGACCCACTTGAGCGATTTGGTAATAAATCTCTATCACCTGAAACAGTCATCGCAACAGAAATAGATAGGGCGTTAGCTGAAAAAGACTTGAAAATTATAGAAGAACATTTTAAAGGAAATGATGCAGTTGGATGGGTTCTTATGGGCATTGAAGATGAAATATCCGCATCAGAAATAATAGAAATGTCAGGTATGACTAAAACACAATATGAGAGCGCACGGAAAAGCTTCCTTCGAGGATTGGATAAACTTTTCCCAGGCAGGAGACAAAAATGAGCAGCATAAAACGCACCGCTGCCGATAAATTTAGTTCTTTACGAAATGCTGTGGCTAATGAAATATTATCTATGACTGATGAAGAGATACTGGTGGATGCAAGGAATAACGAGCTTGATCCTAATGAGATTGCTTTAACTATGAAGTCTAAAGCGATGGACATGATCGCAAATATCCGCAAACAAAAACTTAAAAATATTCGTGAAAATCTAAATACGGCAAAACCAAAACTTGTGAAATCAAATATTATTTTGAGTATTGAAGAAAAGAAAAAGAAGATATTGGAGTTCTTTGCCAAACCTAATACAAATTACTCACTTGCTTTTCGTAATGGTGAACGGCAATCGGACTCAGATTGGGAAAGTTTATGGGATGACATTATTGAACAAGGTTTATTAGATAATGAAAATTCAGATGATTAATTCTTCAAAATTATCAAAATCTGAACGTATTCTTTGGAACTACGGGATTACCGATCCATCTGAAATTGATTTAGAAGCAATTGCTTTCGGCCTTGGTGCTACAGTACGTTATCGAAAATTGGATGGTTGCGACGCTAGAATTGTAGGCAATGTAACCACTGCCACTATTTCTATAAACACTAATTCTTATCCTGCACGACAAAGATTTTCTCTTGCCCATGAAATTGGACATTGGCACGAGGATCGCGGAATAGGCGTTTTACCATGTGCTGCAGAAGACATTGGACCACAAAATGCAGAGGCAAGATCAAAAGAGTCGACAGCTAATGCTTTCGCCTCCCAATTAATTTTACCGGACTATTTATTTAAACCAAGAGCTTCAG
>CAIUYS010000304.1 GCA_903903365.1 uncultured Methylococcaceae bacterium | reverse complement strand
CTGACGACTAATGAAAAAGCGGGCTATGAATTGTTTAAGGTCAGTTGCGCCTCTTGTCACGCAGGTCCTGCACTGGGTGGTTTATCTTTTGAAAAAATGGGCGTGAAATATGATTATTTTAAACTGCGTGGCGGCCAATTGACGGATGTTGATAAAGGTCGTTTTAATGTCACCAAAGATGAAAAAGACCTGCATTTTTTCAAGGTTCCAGTATTGCGCAATATTGAACTAACGTTCCCCTACTTTCATGATGGCTCAGCCGCTAATTTAGCAGATGCCGTGCGGGTTATGGGTAAAGTTCAGCAAAACAAAAGCTTCACTGATTTGGAAATAAACGACTTGGTTGCTTTCCTGAAAACGTTGACGGGGGAATACAAAGGTAAAGTGATCTCACAGTTAACTAATGAAGATATTAAATAACTTTATAAACCGTGGTTTAAGTGATTTAACTAGATGACCTATCAAAATTATTTACCTTTTATATTACTGGCGCTGCTTGCCGTATTGGGTATTAGTATTGAAATAAATCCGGCGGCACAGGCGTGGCAGCTGTTTACCGGCTTTCACTTGGCTGCTTTGGCAGCAATGGCATGTATGTCCTTGTGGGGTCTAAAAAAATTACCCACAAAGGGCAAACGCTATGGCTTTATCATCTTACAGTTACTGGCATTTCGTATCGCTTATTTTCCCATTGTGGTTTTTTCAGCAACGGCGGCTTGTTACTCCGAGTTATTGCTGCAATATGTATCCATCAATTTGCCGATAAAGATATTTCCGGCTTTGTTTGTCAGTGCGGCGCTTATGTATGCGACGATTGCCTATGTGATATTTTGGGCGCTGACAGGTAAAGCGGCGTTATATGGACTGATGTTTGTTTTGGGCGTACCGGCTTTGCTGATTTCCTTTGCCAACCCTCAAGACCTGACTTTTTTACCGGATAATAATTGGGCGGATATACAACCCTTGCCGCCTGTCAGTCAGCCACAGGCAAATCCTTATTTGTTGGGTGTTACGTCAACACAGAGTAGCGTCGGGCAAAAAATGATTGGTTTGGCGGGCAGGGTGCTTTATGAATTTATTCCTAAAGCGCCCTGGTCTCAAGCCGTGCAGGGAACACTTGAACAAGAATTTATAAACCATCCCAACGGTAATTCACACGACCAACTAACCTATCACTATGCCGCTTTTTTGGCCGCTCACCAAGCCATCAAATCAAGATAGGATCTTATTCACCACGAAGGACACGAAGAAAGAAAAAAACTTCGTGTCTTCGAGGTGAAAAGCTTTTAAGGTTTTTTGTCCAGTCCGATGCTGGCGGGGTTTACAACCACTCACTCGCACCAGAAAATAGCAGCATGAAAATACAGGTGAGTGTGTTGCTGAAAGGCTTGCCCAAGAATTTCTCTGAATGGTTACTGAATTATATTTGGTATTGCTTATCCTTTTATTAACCCGGTATTAAGGGATATTTATAGCATCAACCAAAACCATTTCCGCTAATAAAGTCTCAGGGGCAATATCTTGCTCATGCGGCCATGTCACAGCACCAAACAAAATGCCCACCTGATTAAAATAATGTATATTTCGCAATTCCTTAAATACACCCTTATCAAGATAAGGCTTAAGATCAAACACCCCCTTCTGTTGGTTTTCAATCTCTACATAAATACAATAATCGGGCAACGGCTTAACCAGTTTCACATCCCAAAACATTAAAACCTCACAGTGGAGCAATTTTATATGGATTTTCATTACTGATCGATAGCTCCCAATCAGCCATTAATTCATCACGATGAAGTTCTACCCAAGCCTGCACCAGGCGTAATTGCTTACGTGGTAATTCACCCGCTAACACTTCACCATCACCAATATTGATCGAAGCTTCAAACTCTGCATACCGTGCATGAATATGCGGTAAATTATGATGCTTATTGTCCAGCAAATACATGCGAATAATAATTCCATAAAACATTGATATGACAGGCATAATTAACTCCAATTATTATTTTCAAGTCTGATATTTGATACATTAACAAAAAATCTAAATCTATATAGCCGACTCTTTATCCTTTTCTTGAACTACATATTCAGGTTCAAGTAATATCGACAAAAT
>CAIUYS010000303.1 GCA_903903365.1 uncultured Methylococcaceae bacterium | reverse complement strand
GCCAATATTGAATATCAACCAAACTACACGCCCCGGGTGTGCATGGGTAACCCTGGAAAAGAAGTTTGACCAAGCTAATGATCCTGCATAAGCGTTGGTAACATTGATCTTGATTTGAGAGGTAATAACAAAAATGGTACTGAATAAAAGGGCGAGACTGGAATGATCAAACACATAGCTATAAGCAACATAATACATCTGTACGGGTTCATTTGCCTCTGAATAGGCTAAACCAGCCAATACCACAACTGATGCGAGCAGTACGCCAACCAGTTGTTTAAAACAACCCAATACGATCCAGCCTGGGCCAGCCGCCAACATGGACATCCACCAGATTAAACGATTGCCTTTGTGTTTATCCGGCATGAAGCGTAAATAATCTACTTGTTCGCCAATCTGGGCAATCAATGAAAATGAAATTCCGGTAGCAATGCCAAAAAAATAGGGATCAAATTCATTGCTGCCAGAAAGCTGTCCTTTAAACTGCTTTAAAGCTTCCATGGTATTTGGAACTTGCGTATAAAGAAAACAAAGTGGAAGCAGCATCAAAATTAGCCATACGGGCTGTGTCCACAAATGTAAGCGGGTGATGGCAGTAATGCCATAGAAAACAATAGGAATAATGATCAGTGAACACAGAACGTAGCCCAAGTATAAAGGCAATTCAAAATATAGTTCAAGTGCTTGTGCCATAATGGCCGCTTCCAAAGCAAAAAAGATAAAGCAGAAGGACGCATAAATTAACGAAGTAATTGTTGAGCCCACATAACCAAATCCAGCGCTTCGGGTTAATAAGTCAATATCAATATTATAGCGTGCTGCGTAGTATGAAATGGGTAAGCCAGCGCCAAAAATGAATACCGAAGCAAAAAGAATGCCCCATACTGCATTGGTGTATCCATAGCTCAGTAAAAGGCTTGCCCCAATAGCTTCCAGTGCCAAAAAAGAGATACTGCCTATGGCCGTATTGGCCAGCAATAGTGGCGACCATCTTCGAAAGCTGGCAGGTGAATAACGAAGCGCATAATCTTCAAGGGTTTCAGTTGCAACCCATCTATTGTATTGACGTCGAGTTTTTTCAATAGAATGTTTTGCCATTATTAACTCGATAGGGATAAGTACTAACAGCTATTGTATCAGATCATTTTAAACGTAAGCTTATGTATCCTATGGTTAGGCTGAGGATGGTTAAAAAAAATCTGGGGCAAGCCCCTTGCAAACAATAGATAAATCGTTAAAAGAGTAAAGTTTTTTACAACCTATGATGCTGTCAGAATATAATCTGCAACTCATATCAGAATTGATTAGACTCAAAAATTTACCTCATAAAATAAAGGCAGGGAGTTGCTTTATGCTAAATAAGATGAAAAAAACCAGACAGTTGACTATAAAAATGCGTTTCACGATAATTTTGAGCACATTGGTCATCGGGTTTACGTTGTTTGGTTTCGCAACATTCAAGGCTATGAATACGCTAAATGTTAATGGTCCAATTTATCAACGTATCGTGCAGGGCAAAGATATAATTGCCGATATTTTGCCGCCTCCTGAATATATCATCGAATCTTATCTGGTTGCGCTGCAATTGACCCAGACCAACGATCCTGCTGAAATCAGCTCGCTAGTGTCGCGTTTTCAAGTGTTAAAAACGGAATATGAGTCCCGCCACCAATATTGGGCGGAACAATCTTTGGAGCAAGATCTTCAGAATTCATTACTTGAACGTTCGTACCGTCCGGCCCTAACCTTTTATAATGAAGCCAGCCAGCGGTTTCTGCCCGGTATCCAGTCAGGCAATCATGAGGATTCACAGGCAAGTCTCTTGGTCATGCGCCATGCCTATGAAGAGCATCGTGCTGTTATAGATGATATCGTAAAAGTTACAACAGATCACAACCTGGAAGTTGAAGCGCAAACGCACAGCACTATATATGGGTATGAAATTATCTTGGCCTGTATTTTTTTCTTTAGTGTTGCACTTG
>CAIUYS010000302.1 GCA_903903365.1 uncultured Methylococcaceae bacterium | reverse complement strand
GCACTGGAACAGGACTATGATTTCTACCTGTGGGTGAATGACGATACCACGCTGTACCCTGAGTTTTTGGAAAATATTTTGGACGTAGCAGAATTAATGCGAACAGAAACCGGTAAGTCTGGCATTGTCGTAGGCTCAACTTGTGACGATAATAGCAAGGTCACCTATGGTGGTCTTTATCGGCCCAATTCCAAGAAACCTTTAAAATTCGATCTGATTCAACCCTCAGCAACGCCCTTACCTTGCGAGAGCAATAATGGCAACTGTCTGCTTATTTCTGCGGAAGCGGCACATCAATTGGGTAATCTGGATGCCGCTTATGTGCATGGCATGGGCGATATGGACTATGGTTTGTGTGCCAACAGGGCCGGGATTCCGTTGTGGGTGATGCCGGGATTCGTGGGCGAGTGCGGTAATGATCATCCACGGGAAGGTTCTTATCTTGATACCTCTTTGCCGTTTGCTGTGCGCTGGAAGAAAGCACTATCGCCCAAAGAATTAAATCCACACGCCTGGGGCGTTTTCTGTCGCCGTCATGCAGGAATTTTATGGCCACTTCATTGGGCTTGGCCTTATGTCAAGATTGTGTTCACTTCAATCATGACAAAATTTACATCCAACGTAACGGTTTGATTTATGCAAGCAAAGAATATGTCAATGTCTCCCGAGTTTTCGGGTTTCCTGGATTTTGTCCGTTGGATGGCTGCACTTCTTGTCGTTTTACAACATATTCGGTATCTGTGGTTTGCTGAGTATGCTGATATTCAAAATAAGACAATATTATTCAAGTTATTTTACTTTCTTACCGGGTTTGGCTCCGAAGCGGTTATGGTCTTTTTTGTGCTGAGTGGGTTCTTGGTTGGGGGGGGGGGCTTAAGAAAATACAGGGATGGAAAATATAGTGTTAGTGATTATTTTATTAATCGATTCAGTCGAATCTATACGGTACTTCTGCCCGCTCTAATTTTTGGTGGATTATTAGACTGGATCGGTCTGCAATATTTTAATGGAACAGCTATTTATACAAACTCACCATTGCATCCTACAAGATTATTAAATTTTAATATTTCAAACCAGTTGGATTGGCCAACATTTCTTGCAAACTTGGTCAATCTGGAGGGTATATTGACCAGCCACTTTGGAAGTAATGGCCCTTTATGGTCGCTGGCTTATGAGTGGTGGTACTATTGCCTGTTTGCTCTGATATTGGAGCTTTTTAGGAAAAAATTTACTGATCTGCTTTTTTGGATTTTTGTTACCGGTATTTTAGGTGCCATAATAGTGTTACCTATAGGTCTGTTGCTATACATGCTTATATGGGGAATAGGTGTATTAGCAGCAATTATTAATCCAGAACGCATTAAATTTTCCCCTTATATAGGGTGTGCAATGTTTATTTTAATATTGATTGGTTCGAGATTATTTCATATTTTATTGGATAAGAGTGATTTACCCGGTATGTTTATCATTGGATTTTTTGTGAATCTCTTGTTAGCGATAAGTTTTTCCCTATTAATTATTTCTTTACGGAAGCAAAGTTTTCCAAACTTTCAGCATTTAGCGTTCCATAAACTTATGGCAGACTTTTCTTATACCGTTTATCTAATGCATGTCCCTTTATTGGTTTTCATCACCGCGATATTAAGTAGTAATTTCGGGGTGCCATTTTTTGTTCAACCCACACTTCAGGTTTTTTTAATTTCAGCATTATTACTTTTGTTGATTTACGTTGCCCTGTATTTATATTCACGCAATACAGAGCGATTTACACCTAATATTAAAGCTTGTCTGACAAGTTTAATTACCATAAAGAAAACGCCATGAATCAAACCATTCCGCAGGCACTGCCAGTTTTAGCTGTTTTCGACATGAAGATAACCAAGAGCAGCCCGGCCGGCAGTTGTGTGCTTGCTGAAATCAACGGACTTGCCGCTTCCTATCACATATTAGCGGTAACAGCGGAATTGGATAATGAGTATCCGGAACGTATTGAGTGGTTGCGGGTACCCTTGCCACGCGGCCCTGTGTTGCTGCGTTATGTACTGTTCCATACCTTGGCACCCTTTGTTTACGCCCTTTGGCGCTTACGCGGTGGACGTGCTGCCATTATTCAAACAACCCAAGGGCAATTTCCGCCTGCGGATATTGCTTACGCACATTTTTGTCATCGCGCTTATCTTAAAAACCAATGGCTTAATTCAACGGTGTCGGGGCCTCGCCGTTGGTCGCGCTGGCTGAGCCATCAGTTCAATGCATTTTTTGAGAAGTTGGCATTTTCCCGTTGCCGTGTGCTGGTCGTGCCTTCTCAGGGACTAGCCAGAGAGCTTGCCAAGGAATACCCGGAGGTAAAAGACAAGATTGAGGTGATTTCCAATCCTGTAGCGATAGATCGTTTTACTCGTCCGATTGATTTCGACCGGACTGCTATGAGGACAAGATTGGGCTTGGCTGAAAACGATCTCGTTCTGAGCTTTATGGCATTAGGAGATTTTTCTCGCAAAGGCTTGGGATTGTTGATTGAAGCGCTGGGGCAGCTAGATGATACTCAACGTAATGGCCTGAAGCTATTGGTGATTGGTGGTCAACCTGATGAAATTGAGACATTTCGCACTTATGCGACACAGTTTGGTGTGGAGTCCGGTCTTGTATTTGTTGGAATGCAAAAAGAAGTTAACACGTATCTTTGGGTATCTGATGCCTATGCATTTCCATCAGCTTATGAAGTTTTTTCATTGGCAATATTACAAGCCGCAGCCAGCGGCCTGCCAGTATTGGTCACCAAGGGCCTTTATGGCGCTGAGGAAATGGTTGTGGATGGTATCAATGGCTGGCAGGTATCCCGCGATGTTGACTCTATTCACCAATGGATGCTGCGTTTACTTAGGGAACGCAACAACTTGGAAGTAATGGCGATTGCCGCTGTCGAATCCGTGCGCCCTTACTCGGTCGAGGCATTTACAGCCCGCTGGCATGCGCTTTATCAACGCTTATTGGTTCTTTAAATTTAAATCCGACTCATTAAATGAGCAGCATAACCCTCTTTTCATACTATAGCCTTTCAGAAATTTTAAACTTCCATTGCATGAAGTTTTGAGCTCGCACGGATACCATCCCTTAAAGGGACGGCATCCGTTAGTATCGAAATTATTTATCTGAAAATCTATAGAGGTTTCCAGCCCATTTTTTATTAAAGAAAAACTATCAGTAATTTTGTAATTTAGGCACCCATTAATATATGAAATCAAATAATGAAATTGAATTGCAACGTGACTACTACGCACGTACTGCAAGTATTTATGATGAACTACATGTCCAAAATGGAGATGAACATTTTATGGCTTTGTCATGGTTGGCTGCGCTAATTGGGCACTACAAAATTACATCAGTGCTTGATGTAGGTTCTGGTACTGGAAGGGGATTAATCTACCTTAAGAAAATGTGCCCGGAATTAAAAGTGGTTGGTATAGAACAATCCTGCGAACAAAGAAAAATTGGTTATAAAAAGGGGCTTACTGAGCTTGAACTCATTGATGGTGATGCACTTAACATTGCTTTAGAAAATAATTCATTTGATCTGGTTTGTGAATTTGGCGTTTTACATCATGTTAAAAAACCTCAAGTGATGATTGGCGAGATGTTACGTGTGTCTAAATTTGGCATATTCATCTCTGACGACAATCATTTTGCCTGTGGCTCATCTGTTAATCAAATAACCAAACGTTTTTTGCGAAGCATACATGCATGGAAGCTAGCCTACTGGTTACGTACCGGGGGCAAATGTTATGGCATCAGTGAGGGTGATGGTCTTTCCTATGCCTATTCAGTATTTGACGATTATGACTTTATAGCTAAACACTGCCAATCTATTAATATGATGAATACCAACGGAAAAGGTGATAGTTTGTTTCGTTCCGCACAGAATGTAGCGCTGTTTGGGCGCAAAGAACCGTAGCTTAATCGTCGGATTGCCAAACAACGTGGCCGCTATTGTTCTTTTTTAGCTAACAAAACGAAGCGTGACGGGGTT
>CAIUYS010000301.1 GCA_903903365.1 uncultured Methylococcaceae bacterium | reverse complement strand
TCTTTTAAAACGGTTAGTATTTTACGTTGCAGGCTCAATAAGGTTTCAGCGGCTTTTTTACCGGCTTCTACGCCGGGTTGGTTATAGGCATTTATGTTGACCAGCGTGGCATAAAAGCCTACGGCTCGCTCGAACAGCGCGATCAGTGCGCCAACAGTTTGGGGGTTAACGCGGGTAATGGTTAGGGTAATTGAATCCCGTTGATTCTCGTAGAGTGCTTGCCTTGTACCTTGCAAAAATCCGGATAAAAAATCACCTGCGGTTACTTCGGGCTCTACTTCGATTGAGGGGCCGAATCGATCTTCCAGCACTTCTATAAAAATAGCGAAGAAGTTGGCAACGCCTTCCCGTAGTTGTTGTACAAAGGCATGCTGATCGGTGGAGCCTTTATTGCCATAGACAGCAATACCCTGATGTACTGTATTACCGGCCAGATCTTTTTCTTTACCCAGAGACTCCATCACCAATTGTTGCAAATAACGTGAAAACAGTAGCAGACTGTCTTTGTAAGGTAAAACCACCATGTCTTTTTCGCCTTTACCCTTGCCTGCGCAATACCAGGATAGCGCCAATAAAGCGGCAGGATTTTGTCTGATTTCCGGCACACGGGTGGCGGCGTCCATTGTTTTGGCACCGTCGAGCAACGCACGGACATCAATTCCCAGTAATGAGGCTGACAATAAGCCTACCGATGACATTTCAGAGGTGCGACCACCTATCCAATCAAACATGGGAAATTCGGCAAGCCAACCTTCAATGCGCTCCAATTCGTCCATTTTACTGCCCAACATGGTCACAGCAACGGCATGAGCCGGGAAGTTTAAGCCTTGTTGCTCGTAGGCGTGCTTTACTTCCAGCATGCCGTTGCGTGTTTCAGGCGTGCCACCCGATTTACTGGTGACAATAACCAGCGTACTGCTGAGTCGGTCTTTTAAACGGTTGAGGATGTGATCGATACCGGCAGGATCGGTGTTGTCGATAAAATGAATGGCCATCGGCGGAAACGCGGCTACCAAGGCTTCATCAACAAATTGTGGCCCCAGCGCAGAACCACCAATACCAATAGAAAGTACATCGGTAAATTTGGGAGCCAGTGGTGGATGAATGGTGCCACTATGCACTTTTTTTACAAAGGCTTCAATCTGATCCAGGTTGTCTATAATTTCATTTTTAAGCGCTGCCGGTGCCAGTTCCGGGTTACGCAACCAGTAATGACCCACCATCCGGTTTTCATCAGGATTGGCGATGGCACCTTGCTCCAGGGCAGCCATGTCCTTAAATGCCCGGGCAAATTTTGGCTGCAGGGATTCCACCATAAGGTCATCAAAGCGCATCCGGCTGACATCCAGATATAATCCCAAGTCTTCGTTAAAATAAAGCCAATCCTGATAGCGTTGCCAGAGTTCTTGAGTATTCATAATGCCTTTATGCGTGACCTTGAAGTGTTTAATGGAAAGATGCGTGCATAACCCAACAGGGTGCGGGTGGTTATTGTTTGATGTTACGCAAAAAGCGACAAAATTACCATGATATATGTGAAGCTTTAGGTTTTTTTGGTGTTGGATCAATTAAAAACAAGGTA
>CAIUYS010000300.1 GCA_903903365.1 uncultured Methylococcaceae bacterium | reverse complement strand
CCATGCAAGCGCATGTTGGTTATGATACAGATGATCGTGTTATTGCTTTGATAGCCAAAGGTATTGGTAATGCGGGCACGTCACCGCTGGTTAAAAAACGCTGTGATTTTGTAAAAGAAGTTAAGTGAAAGTTAATTCTTAGGCAGGGTTGAACTCTTATGTTTTTATTGATCCCATGCGCTTGCCACACTTGGATTCCGGCACAAATCTAACTGGAACAGCTTGGCTTTAATCCTAAGGAGTGTCTGGGGCAAGATAGCCTGATTTAATCTGTTAGAGTGTGTAGGGAATCCGGTATGACCGGTTGCGTGTCGATTTTTACAACAACCGACTGCATCGGCAAGCTGTCGTTTTTCGATTATTGGTATTAAAATAGCTATGAATCATTTATCGGATAGTCAACCCTATGATTTTTCTTTGGTGCTGGGCGGACCGCTTTATCAGTTTTTTATCCGCGCACGGATCAATACCAATACGCTCGGTTTGCTCAAGCGCCGGGTGCTGGTCATTTCGCTGTTTACCTGGTTGCCGTTGCTACTGCTTTCGGTGTTTGCCGGTCAGTCAATTGACGGTGCTATTAAAGTTCCTTTTTTTTATGACGTCGATGTACATGTCCGCTTTCTGGTCGCCTTGCCATTGTTGTTGGTGGCAGAGCTCGTGGTTCACCAGCGAATCAGGCTGATCGTTCTTCAGTTTATTGACCGAGGAATTGTTCCTGATCACGCCCGACCGCAGTTTGAAGCTATTATCGGTTCTGCGATGCGCCTACGTAATTCGATGATAATCGAGATTTTACTGATTGTTCTGGTGTTGACGGCAGGTCATTTTTTATGGTCTAGTCAGCTGGTCTTGGAAACAGCCACTTGGTATGCAGCTTTGGTGAAGGAGCAGCACCTGTTTACCCCGGCCGGGTATTGGTATGCTTATATTAGTATCCCGATTTTTCAGTTCCTGCTGTTGCGCTGGTATTTTCGTATTATTATCTGGGTGCGGTTTCTGTGGCAGGTATCTCGTATGGATTTGCATCTTGTTCCGACACATCCCGATCGCGCTGCGGGACTTGGCTTTCTTGGCGGAAGCGCAGCTGCATTTATGCCGTTGCTACTGGCTCAAGGCGCTTTGCTTGCCGGTCAGATCGCCAACCACATTTTCTATGAAGGCGATAAACTGCTTGATTTTAAACCGGAGATCGTTGCTGTCGTGATTTTGTTGTTGTTGCTTGTACTTGGACCTTTGTGCGTTTTTTCACCTCGACTGGCACAAGCTAAACGGCAGGGCTTACTTGAATATGGTGCGTTGGCGAGTCGTTATGTTGACGGGTTTGACCAAAAATGGCTACGGGGAGGAGCATCCCTGGATGAACAATTTATCGGTACCGGGGATATTCAATCCCTGAACGACTTGGCGGGCAGCTTTGAAGTGGTTAAAAGTATGCGGCCATTTCCGTTCGACAAGACAGTGTTGCTGCAAACCGCTGTCGCGGGACTGGCACCGCTACTGCCACTGACCTTGACGATGATTTCCCTGGAAGATATGGTTAAACGCTTGCTTGGGATTTTGTTGTGATGCGGTAAAAGAATTAAAGAAAGGTTAACTCACTGAATAGTAACCTGTAATCTAAAGCGAGGGGAAATAAAAATGAAAAAAAATGCTCCCAAAAAACACGCTGATAAAGACAGCCCCCCCACCATTAAGCTCGCTGAGCCGATCACCGTAGATCGGCGTTCGAGGGTAGATCGCAAGGATGAAGGCAAGGCGCTGCGTCTTGCGGTGCCTTTGGCAAGCCATGCACAATGGCATGCCCCGGCTCATCGCCGCGACCCCATTGATTTGCTAATCGAATCCGGTGTGGGTCGGGTACCTGAACTGCTGCCGATCCGCTATGGACGCATGATGCAATCGCCGTTCACTTTCTACCGGGGAGCAGCGGCTATTATGGTAGCCGATCTTGCGGGGTTGCCGTCCACCGGAATTAGGGTGCAAGCCTGCGGCGATTGTCATTTGCTCAACTTTGGCAGTTTTGCTACGCCGGAACGGCGGCAGATCATTGCTATCAATGACTTCGATGAGACCCTGCCGGCCCCCTGGGAGTGGGACATAAAACGGCTTGCCGCCAGCTTTGTGGTGGCTGCACGGAGTAACGGTTTCACTACAGAAGAAGCACGCGAAGCGGCACAGACTTGCGCACGCAGTTACCGGGAGCGCATGCGCGAATTCGCCAAGATGGGCGTGCTCGATGTATGGTATTACAGCATCGAGATGGAAGACCTGCTTGAGACAATCGAGGACGAAACGGCCAAGGCGCGTGTTAAAAAGCGTTTTGTCAAAGCCCGCGACCGTGATGTATTGGATGAGGATTTTCCCGAACTGGTAACCTTCGAGGGTGGTAAACACCGTATCCGCGATAATCCGCCGTTGATCTACCACTTTCAGGGCGAGGAAGAGGCGGTAGTGGAGGTCCGTGTTCGTGATGCCTTTGAGCGCTACCGCGCGACGCTGGCTGAGGATCGGCGACTATTGCTGGATCGTTATGAATATAAGGATATCGCCATGAAAGTGGTCGGGGTCGGCAGCGTGGGTACCCGTTGCTCCATTATGCTCTTGATGGGTGGCGCGGACGATCCGTTGTTCTTGCAGGTTAAGGAAGCGCGTGCCTCGGTGTTAGAGCCTTATGCCGGACAAAGCGCCTATTCGAACCATGGGCAGCGCGTCGTAATGGGCCAAAGGTTGATGCTGTCGGCGAGCGACATCTTTCTTGGCTGGACAGAGGGCGGGCTTGGCAGTCACTACTATATCCGACAGATGCGCGACATGAAGCTGAAGCCGATGGTCGAGCTGTTCAGTCCATCGGTGATGAATCAGTATGCCGAACTTTGCGGTTGGGCGCTGGCGAGCGCCCATGCCCGCTCCGGCGACGCGGCAAAAATTGCCGGTTACTTGGGCAAGAAAGAAGACTTTGATGAGGCACTGGCGGATTTTTCTGAAAGCTACGCCGACCAGAATGAATTGGATTATAAAGCTCTGGTAAAGGCGGTGCGGGAAGGGCGTTTGGAAGTTTATCTTGAGCGTTGAGGGCTATGAAGCAGTAGAGCCGGTAACCGGAATTTGGAGATCTAGAATATGAACTTGAGTAACAGGCATTTGAAACGATTCTTGAAGAACAAGTGGATGTTTTTTGGATTTAGCAGGATCGCTCGTTCATGTCTGTTTGCCAGTATCGCATTAAGCCTGTCGGGATGTATGAGTTTTGGCCCGCCTAGCGTAGATCGTGACCGCCTTGATTACATCAATGCGATCGGGGGTTCTTGGAAACAGCAATATTTGCTCAACATCGTCAAACTGCGCTACAACGATACGCCGGTTTTCCTGGATGTGGGGCAAATCATCAGCGGCTACCAGTTGGAGGGGACTGTGGCGGTGGGCGGATCACTTGGTAGTAATAGCGTCTATGGTGATATATTCAGTCTGGGGACTACAGGCCGATATACCGATCGGCCGACCATTACTTATACGCCAATGATGGGAGCCTATTTTATGCATGTTTTGATGACGCCGATACCTCCTCCTGCTCTGTTCATGCTTATCGAGCAAGGCTGGCCCGTGGACAGACTCTTCCAGGTAGGGGTGCAAAAAATCAACGGGATTTCTAATGGCATGGCAGGACCGACGGGCTATGCTCCGGATACCGATTTTGCTAGGCTTCTGGCGGCTCTTAAGCGTCTCCAGGTATCCCGTGTAATAGGGCTGCGGGTGGAGATGTCCAAGGAGTCAAAGCAAGTGGGTACGATTATGACAATCAGTAAAAAGGACCTTCCCCCCGAGATTCAAGCCGACAGGGAGTTGGTCAGGAAGCTATTGGGGTTGCGACCCGATCTGCAAGATTTCAAGGTCATCTATGGCGGGATGTCTGATAAAGACGATGTCATTGCGGTGCAGACGCGTGCAGGATTACAGATACTAAAAGAGTTGGGCGCTAATGTCGAGGTGCCGGTCGAACACATTGCGGAACGGCTGACTTACGCTCCGATCCAGGAGTCGGGAGGCATGACTCAGTCGCTGCCGCCTCCGATAAGGGTTCATGCGGCAAAGTCGCGGCCGGAAGATGCCTTCGCGGCCGTCAAGTATTGTGATTATTGGTATTGGATTGATAACAGCGACTTTAAATCAAAAGGCGCGTTTACGTTTCTGATGATCATCATGACGCTGTCAGAGAAGGAAGAGAAGGTCCAATCGCCGATTGTCACCATTCAGGGGAATTGAATAATTGACAAGTCCTAAGGTGCAACATAAAAAGACAAATTGTCAACGTTGCCAAAAAGTAATATAAGGGATCGTAATGACTAAGCATTCCCAGGTTTTTAACGCAGGTTGAAAACGGAAAGTACCAAGATGTTTTTGATAAATAACTAAAATAACAAGGGGTAAAATATGTTAAATAACAAATTGTTAAGTGTTTTAATGGTAAGTTTTCTGGCTGTCGCCGGCTGTCAATCAACGGGTGGTCAGTTGGCAAATTCCTCGGTGGATATTACGCGTGATTCTAACGCCGCACTACAAAGTCTTTATGCAAATAATCCGGAAGCGAGACTTTTGTCGAAGCGAGCCAAAGGTATATTGGTATTCCCAAATATTGTAAAAGCAGGCTTTATGATCGGTGCGCAATATGGCACGGGTGGTGCCTTGTTTAAGAACGGCAGAACAGCCGGTTATTACAACATAATCGCTGGATCGTACGGCTTGCAAGCGGGCGTGCAATCGTTTGGTTATGCGTTGTTTTTTATGGACAATGCCTCGTTGAGTTATCTTAATCGCAGCGAAGGGTGGGAAGTGGGTGTTGGTCCAAGTGTCGTTGTTGTTGACAAGGGCGTGGCCAAGTCACTGACTACAACGACAGCAAAAGACGGTGTGTATGCGTTTATTTTTGATCAGAAAGGTTTGATGGCAGGTTTAGGGTTGCAAGGCTCAAAAATCAGCCGTATTAATCCGGATTAAACATAACGGGTTATGACCGAAAAGTTCCTACAGATAGCTTGATTAAACTTTCTAGCGATCTTTTATGCGGTTGCGAGTTATGTTTTTTAAAAATTGCAGACGAACAATAAAACGATTGTCCTTTAAATTTGCGCAGCAAGTAGAGACAAACACTATGAATCAGCAGTCGACAGCCCCAGCGGCAAGTCAGTCCGGCACCGCCGCACTTCGCTTCGACGTGGTCGCCGGTCTTACCGCCGCTGCGGTAGTTTTGCCCAAGGCAATGGCTTATGCAACGGTGGCCGGTTTGCCCGTTGCAGTCGGTCTTTATACCGCCTTTATCCCGATGATTATCTACGCACTGCTTGGCTCATCGAGAGTGCTCAGTGTTAGCTCCACAACGACTCTGGGTATCTTGGCCGGTACGCAACTGGCTCTGGCGGTGCCGGATGGCGATCCGGCGAAACTGATTACCGCTGTTGCTACCTTGACCGCCTTAGTGGGTGTATTGCTGATACTGGCGTCATTGCTGCGTCTGGGGTTTGTTGCCAACTTTATTTCCGCGCCTGTTCTGACCGGCTTCAAGACGGGGATCGCTTTGGTGATCGTGCTGGACCAGTTGCCGAAACTGCTGGGTTTTCACATTATCAAGCAAGGTTTTATCCGCGATTTGTTCAGCATCATCCATCATCTGCCCCAGACCTCGCTAATCACCTTGGCGGTAGCCGGTGTGGTCTTGCTGGTGTTGATTGTCATGGAACGTCTGTGGCCGCATTCTCCGGCGCCTCTGGTCGCCGTTGGCGGCAGTATCGCTGCGTCGTGGTTTTTCGGGCTGGATGCACAGGGCGTTGCGACGGTCGGCCTGATTCCGCAAGGATTCCCGTCGCTGACATTGCCGAATGTTGAACTGATAGAACAATTGCTGCCGGGTGCATTCGGGATCGCGTTGATGAGTTTTACCGAATCGATCGCGGCGGCGCGTGCCTTTGCCGGCACTGAAGAGCCGCCAATCATTGCCAATCGTGAACTGATCGCCTTAGGGGCGGCCAACATGGGTGGCGCACTGTTCGGCGCGATGCCGGCGGGAGGCGGTACCACGCAGACGGCGGTCGTGCGTGCTGCCGGAGGCCGGACGCAGAAGGCGTCGCTGGTGACGGCGGGCACGGCGGCGGCAATCATGCTGCTGCTCTCGCCGTTGCTGGGCTTGCTGCCTTATGCTACGCTCGCGGCGGTGGTTATCGTTTACTCGGTCGGATTGATCCAGCCTGCGGAGTTCCTCGCTATTAGCAAGGTGCGCAAGATGGAGTTTCAATGGGCTATTGTAGCCTGTGTCGGTGTGCTTATATTTGGCACGCTCCAAGGTATCGTGGTGGCGATCATCGTATCGCTGATCGGACTCATCAGCCAAGTCACCAACCCGCGTGTGTATGTCATAGGCCGCAAGCCGGGACAAGACGTGTTGCGACCGTTGTCGCCCGAACACCCCGGCGACGAAACCCTTGATGGCCTATTGATCGTGCGCCCGGAAGGACGCCTCTTATTTGTCAACGTGCAGAACGTCGCCGAGCAAATTCACGCACTGGTTGATCTGCACCAGCCGCGGGTTCTGGCGCTGGACATGAGTCGGGTACCTGATATCGAATATTCGGCGCTACAGATGCTGATAGAGCGCGAAAAACGTGGGACTGAAGGCGGTGCCACGCTGTGGCTGGTGGGACTGAACCCTCGTGTGCTTGATGTTGTGCGCAAATCCGGGCTGGCGGAACGGCTAGGTCGTGAGCGCCTTTTGTTCAATGCGCGTGCGGCGTTCGAACGCTACCAAGTGCTGAAAGCAAAGCAACCGCATGAACAGACTTCCTCATAACTACCGGATTCAGGCCAGGCATTTCGGTTTGGGTTTACGGAATAGTGTATTCAAGTTGTTTTGTGTGTATTCTCAGCTGTTACTAACAAAATGTACAAACTATTAATGTAGTCAGTGTTAAGGAATGGTCGATTATGTCATATCAATTGATAAAAGAATTTAATCCGATTAATTCGGTTAAGCTTGTCGGTAAACTGACAGTACGTGATTTTCAGGAGCTTCAAGCCCTTGCCAAGTTTAGCCTTGAACACTTTGGCCAATTTCGTGTATTGGTTGAGCTGGAAGATTTTCACGGCTGGAGCAACGAAACTGAATGGGAGGATTCGCCTTTTTTGGAAGAAAAGGGGGCGGGTATTTCAAAGCTTGCTTTTGTCGGCGACGAGAAATGGAAAGTTGAGATCTTCATGTTTACCGGAGCGCCAATGCGTCAGACGACTATTGAGTTTTTCCCGCAAGATCAGTTTGAGCAGGCTCAAGCTTGGTTAGCCGAGTAAAATCTACTCGTCAGGCAGGAAGCAAAAATTATAACGTCCGAACTTTTAGCAAGGATTAAGAATGATCCGCAGCAAGACGCCAAAACCCTCCAAATCAGTCACTGAAACGGTGTTTAAAACTAACGCAACATCCGTTGGAACTGGTAAGGGCAAAAAATGCCTCGTTCTGGTTGGGTCAGTTTTTATGTCGGCAGTATTGAAAACGCTTGAAGCGTTGCGAAACAATAAAGAAATAGAGCCAGGTGTTAAATGATCAGTTTATTGATTGCCCTAAAAATTATTCCCATGATTTTCATGGCTCTGTTTCCGGTGGTAAATCCCATTGGAACGGCTCTTATCCTTTTTGGCATGACCCGAGGGGTTGATGATCAAACCTGGAAATCAATGTCGCGGAGAATAGCGCTGTATTCTTTTCTTTTTTTATCTTTTTTCTTTTTTTTCGGCAGTTACATCCTCAAGCTGTTTGGAATATCTATCCCGGTGGTACAGTTTTCGGGAGGGATAGTTTTGGCATTGATGGGGTGGCAACTGTTAAATCAAAAAGAGACCAGTAAACCGGTTTCTGAAAAAGATCCGGATCATCCTGGTTTGTCAGTTGAACCGAAAGCTTTTTACCCTTTTACTTTTCCCCTGACAGTAGGCCCCGGTGGAATGGCCGTGGTTTTGACCTTTAGTGCGCATTTGAATCAGGAATCCATGCTGCTTTTAACGCTGGAACGAGGTGCCGCAATTATTGGGATTTTTTTGATGTGTGTAGTCGTGTCTCTTTGTTATCGAAATCTTAAATTTATGACCAAGCGATTTTCAGCTGCTGGCGCTTTGGCAATATCAAAAATACTCGCTTTTTTTGTGCTTTGCATTGGTGTCGAGATTGCCTGGGCAGGCTTTAAGGCGCTGGGACATTAGCCAGGCGGGGTGCGCTTAACGTACCCTGCCGATTTGTTATTTTATTTTTCTTATAGAGGATTAAAACCATGTTTAATCGAATTAGAACAGTAGAAAATGATTTGTTTAAAAAACAAAAAGTTGGATGCAAGATGCTATTCGCTCTGACATTGAGCGTTACTTTTCCAGTGTTTGCCGCAAATTTGCCTGATTCTGAAGGGTTGATTCAACAACTTGGCATTCAGCAACAAGACGTTGTAAAACTGAATCAGGGAGACGTTGTTTTTTTTAATGTCGCAGAAGGCGACGAAAAAGAGTTAGCCGCAGGCGCTGCCATGTATTTTCCGGCCGCACCATCCAAAATGATCGGATTAATCAAGAATAAAGGCTTGGCATCAATAGATACTGAAGTCACTGCAGAAGGTGCTATTCCTTTACAGGCGACACTTGATGCGTTTAAAGGTTTCGGTTTCAAGGCCGGAAGTGATGAAGCAGCCAGTTTTTTGGCAGCGAAGCCGGGTAGCCAATTTAATCTGTCGACTGAAGAGTTTCAGGCTTTACAGGCTACAAGTTCTGCCCAGCCTGATGCGGCATCACAAGCATATCGGAAAATTTTATTGCAACGTTGGCAGGCTTATCGCAAGAACGGCTTGAAGGGTGTTGCGACCTATGATCGCGGTAATGGTACGGAAGCCAATCCTGGGGGAGAACTGCGAACAGCCACGCAGAATAGCAAAATACTGGCTCGTTATTTTCCGGAACTGTATAAGGCTTGGCTGAATTATCCCGCTGCTTTGCCAGCAGGTGCCGAGGAGACGTTTTTCTGGCGTAATCGTAACGTGGAAAGTCGCCCAACGGCTATTCTTGTCCACAGGGTCATGTTGAGTAATGATGCTGGTGAATTAATTCTTTCCCGGCAATTTTATGCGGGGCATTCTTATAACTCCAATCAACTCACTATTGCTTGTTTGCCTTATCTCGACGGCTCCCTGGTTACTTATACAAATCGAACATTTACGGATCAGGTCGCCGGTTTTGGTAGTAGCGTAAAACACTCTGTGGGCGGTCAACAAGCGCGGGGAGAAATGACTAAAATGCTTAAAAATGCGCGTAAGGCACTTAAATAAAAGGACATTTTTTAGCAAGTAGAGTAGCCCTGTGTGCGCCATTAAATGCCTTAAGGTAAGCGCAGCACGCTCTATCCTGGCAGCGCATTTGCAGCACTGTGTAACATCATTTGTAACTTAATAGGCGAACAAAATGAAGTTATGTTTTACTTTTATAAGTGTGTTTAATTATTATTCGGCGATATTAGAGGAGGATAAGTGATGTCTGCTCCGTTAACCGCTTTTGTTATTCTTGTCTGTATGCTTGGTGGAATGGCGCTGGGTTCATACCTCCGGTTGGTTTTACCCGATGATCACACGCGAGCTGACTCAAAGGATATTCTAATGACGTCGGCCGGCATGATGGCTACGTTGATCGCTTTGATTATTGGTCTGCTGGTGACGTCGGCGAAAGGCAACTACGATAATACAACCTTAGGCATTACCCAAACAGGTGCGAAAATCATCTCGCTTGACTATTACTTGTCTAACTACGGACCGGATGCGAAAGTTGAGCAGGAGCTTGTACGTCAGGCGACCGCCTCAGCAATCGAACGCGTCTGGCCAAACGAAAGCACCCAAGGGGCCGATTTGACGAAGATGGAAGCAGCCACCGGAATGACTGACGTTTACAGCAAGATTCGTGAGCTTTCGCCGCAGAACGACTCGCAAAAATATCTTAAAACTCAGGCTCTGCAAATAAGCGCTGACATGATGCAATCACGATGGATGTTAATCGAACAGTCGCAGACTAACCTCCCGAGGATATTTCTTGTGGTGCTGACTTTCTGGCTTACCGTTTTGTTCGCTCAATTCGGCTTGTTGGCTCCTCGAAACCTGACAGCGAAGTCGGCATTGTTCATCTGCGCCCTATCGGTGTCGGGTGCCATTTATCTTATCCTGGAATTAAATAACCCACTGGAGGGAACCATCAAGGTTTCTAGCGCCCCGCTTCACAAAGCGCTTTCTTTAATCGGGAAATAGCTGGTCGGGATGCAGAGTTATATTACAGATATACTCGATGGGCGTTGGAACCCGCCGGCGGTTAAGCGGGTTGAGCAAGCGAGGGTAGATAAAAATTCCCAACCTTGGTCTTTTTAACTTGACAGCAAGTAAAGTGAATAACAAAATCAAACGGGGCATTATTTGACTGGAAGGATTAATCACTCACGTAATGGCCCATGGTAACTCAAGACCTTAGTCAGACGATACAAAATCATACGTTAACGGATCTAAAGGAAAAACCATGAAACAAAAACTACTCAATTATGTGCTTATCATTTTGACGACGCTGACGTGCGCCGTTGTAACGCCCCAGGCGCTTGCGGAAAAGACGCAAGGTAAAGCCGGCAAATCAAATGCCAACAAAGACACCAATCAAGCGGGTCAATTGCAGACCACTGGCACACCGGGGTCGCCCAGCGCCACAACCACTATCAGCGGCAAGCAACTTCCGGCACCCGACCCGAAATTTGGTGGTGTGATCAAGGACGATGCGCTGCAATCGAAACCGTGGTGGGCGCCGCGCATCGTGCCGCCCAAGGGAGCGCCCAACGTGCTGCTTATCATCACGGATGATGCCGGATTTGGCGTTCCCAGCACCTTCGGTGGAGTTATCCCGACGCCCACGATGGATCGTATCGCGAATAACGGTCTGCGCTACAACAATATCCACTCTACCGCGCTGTGCTCGCCGACCCGTGCGGCGCTCATTACCGGGCGGAACCATCACTCGGCGGGCTTTGGCGTGGTCTCCGAGGAGTCTACGGGGTTCCCCGGCTATAACAGTATCATCACCGAAGACAAAGCCACCATCGGGCGAATTCTGCTCGATAATGGCTACGCTACCTCATGGTTTGGCAAGGATCACAACACGCCTTCCTTCGCTGCCAGCCAGGTTGGTCCGTTCAATCAATGGCCGACCGGCATGGGCTTCGAGTATTTCTATGGCTTCGTCGGTGGTGATGCGAACCAGTGGCAGCCGAATCTTTTCCGCAACACCACACAAATTTATCCATTCCAGGGTAAGCCGGAATGGAATTTGGTCACCGGAATGGCCGACGATGCCATCGATTACCTGAATCGCGTTAACCAGACGATACCCGACAAACCGTTTTTCTTGAAATACGCGCCTGGAGCTACACACGCTCCACATCATCCGACCAAGGAATGGGTAGAGAAGATCCACAACATGCACATCTTTGACGTGGGCTGGAACAAGCTTCGCGAGCAGATTTTTGAAAACCAGAAGAAGCTCGGCGTGATCCCGCAGGATACCCGGTTGGAGCCTTGGCCAGCGAATGTCCTCAAAAACTGGGATGATTTGACACCCGAGGAGAAGAAGCTCTTCATCAAGCAGGTGGAAGTTTTCGCCGCGTTTGCCGCTTACAACGACAGCGAAATCGGACGCGTCATTCAAACTATTGAGGACATGGGCAAGCTCGACAACACGCTCATCATCTATATCAACGGCGACAACGGTACCAGCGCCGAAGGTGGCCCTATGGGCACGCCCAACGAAGTCGCGTGGTTTAACGGCGTCAACGAGATGCCGGTAGCCGATCAAATGAAATGGTATGACGTATGGGGCACCGAGCAGACTTACAACCACATGTCGGCGGGCTGGTCTTGGGCCTTTGATACACCGTTTACCTGGTTCAAGCAAAACGCCTCGAAACTCGGAGGTATTCGCCAGAACATGGCCATTTCTTGGCCTGCACGCATCAAGGATAAGGGCGGCCTGCGCGAGCAGTTCAGCCATGTGATTGACATCGTACCGACAATTCTCGAGGCCACCGGCATTCCGGCACCCGAAACGGTAGACGGCATCAAGCAGGCACCGATCGAGGGTACGAGTCTTGCCTACACGTTTGATTCGAAAAATGCCAAGGAACCTTCGCACCACAAGACCCAGTATTTCGAGATGTTTGGCCAATGGGCCCTGTACCAAGAAGGCTGGCTGCTCAGTACCAAGGTGAATCGGGCACCGTGGGAAGCCTTCGGCGCTGCCAATTCCGACCCGCTCAACAATCAGGTGCTTGAGCTTTACGATCTGAACACGGACTTCAGCCAGTCCCAGAACATCGCCGATAAGTTTCCCGGCAAAGTGAAGGAGATGAAGCAGATGTTCATCGCGGAAGCCAAGAAATATCAGGTCTTTCCGATGGACGCCTCGGTGGCTGCCCGTATCGTGGCCCCGCGCCCGAATATCACAGCCGGTCGCACGGAGTTCGTTTTCTCCCATCCGATGGTCGGTCTGCCGCAGGGCGATTCCCCGTTCCTGCTCGACAGCTCCTACACCATTACAGCGGATATTGAAGTGCCCGAAGGCGGCGCGGAAGGCATGATCCTGACCTCCGGCGGGCGCTTCGCCGGCTATGGCTTCTACCTGCTCAAGGGCAGGCCGGTGTTTCTCTGGAACCTGATTAACCTGAACCGTATTAAGTGGGAAGGTCCGGACGCGCTCACGCCCGGCAAACACACACTCGAGTTTGACTTCAAGTATGACGGGCTTGGCATCGGCACGCTTGCCTTTAATAACATGAGCGGTCTCGGTCGTTCCGGCACCGGCACGCTCAAGGTGGACGGCAAAGAAGTCCAAACCATTACCATGCCCCATACGCTGCCCATGACCCTGCAATGGGACGAGAGCTTCGACATCGGCTCAGACACCCTGACCGGCGTGAATGACGCCGACTACCAGCCGCCATTCACGCTGACCGCCAAACTCAACAAGCTGACCCTTAAGGTAGACCGGCCGCAGTTGACGCCCGAGGATGAAAAGCAGTTGATGGAAGCCCAGCGAAACAACAAGGCCAGCGAGTAGCTTGAAAAATCTATATTAATTGGGCTAAATGGCTGGGAAGATAAGAAACTTTAATTAAGCAAGACTATAAAAAGCTTGTACTCTTGCTGGTTGGCTTGATGCTGGTTGTCGAGTTTTAGGAGGTGCCGCTTAACGGTAGTTGTTAATCACCCGCCAGATGATGAATGTTGAAACTGGCGGCTTACATAAATGTGGAGAAAAAATCATGAAAAATTCAGACAAACTCTATATCGTTAACAATCAAATGCAAACGCGGTTTGGCAGCAGTCGTCCTATGCGGATCGGCTTGGCTGCGCTGGTGCTGCCATTGCTTATTAGTGCCTGTGCTACCGAGGCCCAATTCCTCGCGCAGAATTCCCCCTCAGCCCTAAAAACAGCACTCACCAGAGGACAATTTGAGCTGAACTGCCCACAGGCGACCGGTACGGTGCTTTCCCAGAAGGTCACTTATATTAATGGATTGGGGGTTGGTATGGGCGGTGGCGGTGGCTATGAATGGACTGAATACACTATCGGTGTCAGGGGGTGCGGCAAACAGGCGGTTTATGAAACGATGTGTCGTGACCCGGATAATTGTAATGCCTTTGCGCAGACAGGGCGTGTTCTGGATGCCGTGCAGTAACGGGGCGCATTTTTAAATCCTTACCAAGGAGTACTATTTTATGAACAACAACTCAATTATAAATTGGCGTCTATTAAAAGGCGTTTGCATTGTCATGGTTTGTGGCCTGTTTATTTCCTGTGCCGCGATGAAAGCGCAGGATGCAGAGGATAAAGAACAGCTATTAGCGGCAGCCGGATTTAAACTGCAACTGGCAGATACCCCGGAAAAAATGGCTCACTTAAAGACGCTGACACAACAAAAAATAGTGACGCATGAAAAAGACGGCAAAAACTATTACGTTTACGCCGATGCGACAACTTGCCAATGCCTCTATCTAGGTGATGATTCCGATTATCAACGCTTTCAGCAATTACAAATCCAGAAAAAAATCGTCGATGATCAAAAGATGACAGCGGAAATGAATGAAAACGCTACTATGAATTGGGGTATCTGGGGGCCTGGATATGGCATGGGGTATTATTGATTCATTCACGCTGTACAGATATCGGATGTGTTGAATCTTTCGTGAAACTCTTCCTGTTTCGTTTCACCAAGCTGTCAGTCTTGGTGATTATGGGAATAGTGAGTTCGTCGGTGAGTATGGCGGATATAGAACCCAGATCGTATTCCAATATACCCGTCGGTATCAATTTTCTTCTTGCCGGATACTCATACATGAAAGGTAATGTGGCGTTTGCCCCGACGTTACCCATTAACAACGCCAAGCTGGAAACCAGCAGTGCTTTCCTTGCCTATGTCCGTTCACTGGATGTCTGGGGAAAGTCCGGCAAGGTTGATATTATCATTCCGGAGGCTTGGTTATCCGGTCAAGCTGAGGTGTTGGGGAAACAGAGGGACAGGGACGTCGTCGGTTTTGCTGATCCAATGGTTCGTTTATATGTCAATCTTTTCGGCGCTCCGGCCATGTCGATGAAAGAGTTTGCCAACTATAAGCAGGATACGATTGTCGGTATCAGTGTTGCGGTAACTGCGCCGGGTGGGCAATACGATCCACAGAAGCTGGTAAATATCGGCACCAATCGCTGGTCCATCAAGCCCGAAATTGGCGTTTCCAAGGCGTGGGGTGCGCTTACCGCCGAGGCTGCTGCTGGTGTATTCATCTTTACTGATAATAAGCAGCCGTTTCACGGGCAGACCTTGGCGCAGGCACCGATGTATTCCTTCCAAGGACACCTGATTTACAATTTTACCCCAGGCATTTGGGGGGCTCTCGATGTCAATTATTACACGGGAGGCCGTACCAGCATAGACAACACGTTGGCTGATAACCTTCAGCAGAACTGGCGCGTTGGCGCTACATTGGCGCTCCCCATCACCCGGCAGCATTCCATAAAACTTTACGGTAATACCGGCGTTTCCTCACGAACCGGGAGTGATTTCGATTTGGTCGGCAT
>CAIUYS010000299.1 GCA_903903365.1 uncultured Methylococcaceae bacterium | reverse complement strand
TTGCCGCACCGTTAGTTGATAAAGTGCTGCTATCTCCAAAAGGTCGGGGCAAACAAATGAATATCGGTGCCAAACAGGCCACCGGAGAGATATTGATATTTCTGCATGCCGATACCTGTTTACCTGAAAACGCATTAGCGCTGATTCAAGAAAAAATCAGCCTTACCCGGCAATGGGGGCACTTTGATATTCAGTTAAGCGGCAACCTTTTTCTGTTAAAAGTTATCGCACAGATGATGAACTGGCGTTCACGGTTAACGGGGATTGCAACAGGCGATCAGGTTATTTTTGTTACACGCCAAGCGTTTGAAAAAGCGGGGCAATATCCTGAAATCAACTTGATGGAAGATATCGCCCTGTGTAAAAAGCTAAAGAAAATCGGCCCGCCCATTTGCTTAAAAGACAAAGTCATCAGCTCGGGTCGACGCTGGGAACAAAACGGTATTTACAGAACTATTCTGCTGATGTGGGCTTTACGCCTGCGATATTTCTTTGGAGCAGACCCCAAAACATTGGCTTTTCTTTACACGCAAAGCGTGTTCACGCAATTTAAATTGAGTGATTTGTGCAAGCGACGTTGCCGGTAAAATTCATCTTAAATACCACAACAGGGCGGCCATGATGATGAATTATAAATACCCTGATGCGGTGTTAATGATTTTCTGTAAAGCGCCCGTTGCCGGTCAGGTTAAGACCCGTCTAACCACTCAATTAACTGCCGAACAGGCTATGCAGTTACACATTGAGCTCACCCAAAGAACACTAAACTTGGCGACCCGTATTAATTTATGTCCGGTTCAGCTCTGGTGTACGCCTTCAACCGACCATGCTTTTTTTACTGCATCAGCGCAACGTTACCCGGTCATTCTTCAGCAACAACAAGGCCCGGATTTAGGTGCGCGTATGCACAACGCTTTTTGCCTGGCGCTTAAAAGTTACTCACGCGCCCTACTCATTGGCTGCGATTGTCCCTCATTAACCGAACAAGATCTGGAAGAAGCGTTAATCGCCTTAAGTCAGAGAGCCTGTTGTGTATTAGGGCCGGCAGAAGATGGCGGTTATGTGTTGATTGGCCTTAATCAGCCACACCCGGAACTTTTTGACAACATGCCCTGGGGCACTGAATTAGTGCTTGGACAGACCCGCTCGCGTATCCAACACAATAATCTGCTTTATCATGCCCTCAAACAACAATGGGATTTAGACACGCCGAAGGACTTGGCGCGATACCAGGCGTTGAATTTGAACCTAAGTAACTCCCCATAAATAAACGGCTACAACGACCTGATTTATAGCCTGTAAATCTACGGCAACTTTTACAAAGGATATTTTTTGCTAGTGACCAAGCCAATTTTTTACGCCGCTTAATACTGCCTGGATTAGCGCTGTAACTATCAGTAATCCTTAAAAGTTAATCCCAAATATTACGCATTCAAACGAATTAAAAGTGCTCTCTAGGTATTTCTACTAATTGTATGAAGGCTTTTTTTTATCTATCCTTTAATTATCTTAACCATTTCGGGTGATTTTTAGGTGAAAGATTGAATGTCGGCAAGCTGTTATTGGTAACATTAGCTTATCAAAACTTATAATAGCCAAGGCGTAAAATGAAAGCAGGAACCATTAAACGTTTATTTCGTGTTCTTTGTCTGCTAATAATGGCAGGTTCGTTATCGGGTTGTATTTACTGGATAAGGGCTTACCAAACCTATTTACAGATGAGTGAATTTGATCGTTATTTTAATACGGTTACCACTGATGAGTTTACACTTCAGTTTAAAGAACCTATTTTATATAGTAAAGATTTTGTTTCTTTATCCAGATTGTATCCCAGCGAGGATATTCCTACTCTGGACGGCAGGCTATGGCGTTACTGGTTCCACAAGGTTGATGCCAACAATAAATTAATTGTTCCGGAAATAAAATTTTATTCCAATTTAAATTTTAATAAAGAAGGGAGAATCATTGCCTGGTCGTTTTCATCGTTGTTTTTGCAAATTGCCCCGCCAAAATTTTTGGAAGTTTCTTTACGCTCACTGGGGGGGGCTGAAATTGATACAGAAAAACAACAACTACGGGCTAACAGTCAGTTAATCGACAAAATTACAGAAGATTTACCCAAAAAAACAGCCGTTGTCGCTCAATTAGGGGAGCCTTTGGAAATTAAGGATGAAGGCGACATAGAAGTGTATGTCTACCATTTTCTACTGGAAACTCATCATATAGAAAAAGGTTATGAAGATCGTGCATTAAGCGAGGTCATGGTTAGCTTTGACAAGAAGACCCAAGAACTGACCAGAATGAGTGGACGATTTGCAGGTCTAAAAGTGTCCATTAATTATCGGAAATTTCTTGATGAACCACCCAAGGAGTCGTCATAGACATCAAAAATGGCAGCGTACCTCTCAATCCCGGCAGACAGGAACAGGTCTCTAAAGAAGAAATAAATTATTTATAATCAATAATATAGACTACATAGCGTATTATTATAATAATACGCTATGCTTAAACCATGGCTTTATAACTAACAAATAGCAAAGAATTATGATAAATGTACTGCTTGTTGATGATCATGAGTTTGTCCGTACCGGTATCGAAGCATTGCTGAATGATGCTGAAGATATTACCGTTGCAGGCGTTGCAAAATCAGGCGAAGAAGCGATTGATGTAATGGCGACGCGGCCTGTCGATGTTGTGCTGATGGGGGTTAATATGCCAGGTATCGGCGGCATAGAAGCCTGTCGTACAATTTTGCAAGATAATCCTGATGTAAAAATAATTTCCTTATTTGTAAATAACGACGGCCCCATTCCCCCGCAATTACTCAAACTTGGTGTGTTAGGCTTTGTTTCAAAAGAATCACCCGTTGACGAGATGGTTAATGCCATCCGTAAAGTGATGACCGGCGATCGCTACCTGAGCGCAGATGTTGCCAATAACCTGACTTCTCATGGCCTGCCTGGCTATCATGAGTCGCCATTTTCAAAACTTTCCCGTCGGGAAGCCGAAGTAGTGACGTTAATTCTTCAAGGCAAATCCATTAAGGAAATGTCCAAAATGCTGATCTTGAGCGACAAGACCGTTAATACTTATCGCTATCGTCTTTACGATAAACTTAACATAAAAAATGACGTTCAATTAACCCGCTTGGCCATTAAATTCGGCCATATTGATACGGCGTATATGTAGAAAAATATAGCATGTGCTCTTTATAAAACGGGTAAAATTTTTAATTATTTAAGATGTAATTTTTCAGACCCCAAAAATAATGTTAATCTTGGCGACTACTTTAACATAGCCAATGACTACGATGACAACGACACAACCCACTAAAGACTTGGAAACTTTCCCTAATCCACAGCCAGAACGCGACTATACCATACGCATTGACATCCCCGAATTCACTTGCCTTTGCCCAAAAACAGGACAACCTGATTTTGCAACCATCCAAATTGAATATGTGCCCGCCGCACTTTGCGTCGAATTAAAAGGCCTTAAACTCTACATGTGGTCATTCCGTGAGCAAGGCGCATTTCATGAAGCCATTACCAATGAAATTCTCAACGATATTGTAAAAGCTATCGCGCCTAATTTTATGCGTATTCGTGCTGAATTTAATGTACGCGGCGGCATTTATACAACCGTTGTTGTCGAGCATAGAAACAGCGATTGGCACGCTCCGGAATTAGTTAACCTGCCTTAACGATTTCCTGCAATTTCCTGAGGAAAACAGACCCAACCATGTAGGTCGGGTTACACTGCCAACACGACTTACCCATCACTGATTATTCATGACTTTTAAAGAAGCCTTAACCACCCTGCCCCAATACATTTTACCGCATCATGCCTTGTCCAAAATGATGAGTAAACTGACGCACTGCGAAAATAAAACCTGGAAAAACCTGTTTATCAAACAGATCATCAGGCATTACGGGGTCAACATGAAGGAGGCTCTTGATCCGGATATCAATACCTTCCTTAGCTTTAATCACTTTTTTACCCGTGAACTAAAACCAGAAGCAAGACCCTTAACCTCGGAACCTAATGCCATTGCCTGCCCTGCTGATGGCGCAGTCAGCCAAGCAGGTCCTATTACCGACGGTAAAATATTTCAGGCCAAAGGTAAAAGCTTTACGGCGACTGACTTGTTAGGTGGCGATGCAGAACGTGCAGAACCCTTTAATAATGGCGTGTTTACTACGATTTATCTTTCACCTAAAGATTATCACCGCCTACACATGCCGTTGACTGGCACCTTAAGAGAAATGGTACATATTCCTGGTCGCTTATTCAGTGTGAATACGGCAACCACAAATTCCGTCCCCGGCTTATTTGCCAGAAATGAGCGCGTTGCTGCACTATTTGATACCGATGCCGGCCCAATGGCTTTGATACTGGTCGGCGCCATATTTGTGTCCAGCATAGAAACCGTCTGGCACGGTGTTGTAACGCCACCGAGCATTACCTCCGTGCGAAGCTGGCAGTATCAGGAAAATGCACCGGTGCTAAAAATTGGCGAAGAAATGGGCCGCTTTAATATGGGCTCAACGATTATCGTTCTGTTTGGCAAAGACAAAGCGCAATGGGATAGTGAATTAACCGCAGAAAAAGTGGTTAAACTGGGTGAGCGGATTGGCATTACACTGGCTTAAGCCGGCGCTACCGACTTAAGCATGGTAGGGTGCGCATCGCGCACCTAAAACCGCAGCCACTGAACAGTTTTATTTTCACCACAATCACTTATTGTTTTCTATCAGTAGCCTATTGTGGGTTTTTCTCTGAAATGGTTGTGGTGCGCGATGGGCACCATACCGGCTGACTTGATTAAGCCAGTTTAATGCCCTTGGCAGTCACCCGGACTTTTCCAAACAATGGATAATGTTGCCGGCCTGTAAGGTATGGGTAGCCCGGCCTTTAAAGGTCTGCCCCCAAAACGGGGTATTAACTCCCTGGCTTTTCCAGTTGTCGGTATTAACTTGCCAGTCTAATTCCGGGTCAAACACACACACATCGGCCGCGAAACCAACGGTTAGTGCGCCGCTTTTAATGCGTAAAACGCGTGCCGGATTGCCGCTTAATGAGGCTATGCCCTGCTCCAGCGTTATAATGCGTTGCGT
>CAIUYS010000298.1 GCA_903903365.1 uncultured Methylococcaceae bacterium | reverse complement strand
TTGCCGCACGCTTTTAATAATTTGCGCCAAGGCGGTATCGCGCCCTATGCGCGTTGCTTTAAACAAAAAGCTGCCGGTTTGATTCATGGTGCCTGCCACCACTTCTGAGCCGACACTTTTTTCTACCGGGATTGGTTCACCGGTCAACATGGATTCATCCAGAGTGGAATGCCCTTCCAGCAACACGCCGTCAACGGCAATTTTTTCACCGGGTCTGACCCGCAGTGTTTCACCCAAGCCCACTTCTTCGATAGGAATATCCAGTTCTTCGCCATTTCTAACCACGCGCGCGGTACGGGGTTGCAGACCGATTAATTGCCGAATGGCACTGGATGTTTTACCTCGGGCCATCGTTTCCAGCGCGGTTCCCAGATTAATAAAAGCCAGAATAACAACAGCTGCTTCAAAATAAGCATGTTTTGCCAAGGCCGGCAAGGTCGCCGAATAGTCAATGACAATGCAGGAATACAGCCATGCCGAACCGGTACCCAAGGCAATCAAGGTATCCATGTTGGCCTGACCCAGACTTAACGACTTGATGGCACCGCTGTAAAAATGCCAACCAGAATACACCAGGATACTTAAGGTGATGAGTGCAATTTCCGGCCAGAGCCATTGTCCGGTCGCTGAACCGATTTCCGGCAGCCAACCAAAATGTTCAGACAACATCAGCAAAGTACCAAAAATTCCCGCAACGGCCGCTTTCTTCATCAGTTGTCGGTAACGCTGTAATTCCTGGGCTTCCTGTTCTGCCGGATCTTCAAAACCTTCCATGACCGCCGCATCAAAACCGGCCTCTTGGGCAGCCTGCTTTAAAGCATCCGGGTCAGCCTGGCCTTTAATTATTGCCGAGTGATCGGCAAAATTAACACTGACAGACGTAACACCCGCAACGGAAGCCAAGGCTCCCTCAACAGCACTTACGCAACCGGCACAACGCATCCCTAAAATGGATAGCCGTATCTCATCAGACGCTTCTTCTGCACTCATAGAATCTACCTTACTATAACTTGATTATTTAATCGCTCAATACCGGAAAACCTGCGCCAGCAATGGTGTCTTTTATACTGGCCAACGTGGTTTTTTCATTATCAAAGTCGATACTGACGGCATCTTCTTTAAAGGAAGCTTTTACCGAAATAACACCCTCAATAGCGGTTAGTTTACCCGTGACATTGGCTTCACAACCACCACATTTCATATCGGTAACGGTTAAAACAACAGATTCAATCATTTCTCTTTCCTTAGTGTTGGTTGGTTTTGCGGTTTTCATGTTTGCTATTGCTTAATTACCGCTTAATTGTTATATCATATATTAAGTAGCAACGGGTAATCATGCATAATTCAAAATTTATGCCCTGCCCTCGCCGTGCTGTCAAATATTGATAGTCCGCTGAACCGTAAATGTTTTAGACTATCAAGATATTTTGGCCGTATGTGATTTATAGTGAGCAATATAATGATTAAAAATCTAAGCATATCGCATGATAAGTAGACATTTCTGCCATTCGTAGAGCCGTCATTCCGGCATGGACTGCCGGGATCCAGTGTACAAGGATGTACTTATCTATATTGCAGGGTATTTATTAAAAATAAAATTATAAATCAGTTGATTAGATGCTTTGTAAATGCCATCCATGGCAACTGGATTCCGGCAGTCCATGCCGGGATGACGGCTTTAAAGTTTTTTAGCTAATAATTAAAACCTGTGTTTATCGGTGATTTTTATTGTTTATCCACTGTAGACCACATAAAACCAATATTTTGATAACCCAATCACCTGTAGTAGTAACTTATGCAATTAAACACGATCACTAATCAAACTATCGCCTTGGCCGGCATTGCTCAAGCAGCGGCGCTGGTGCAACAACTGGCGACCAAAGGCACGGCTGACCCGGTTGCGTTTGAAACCAGCATTGCCAGTATCTTAAAAATAGACTCTGACAGTGTCCTTGATGTTTATGGCAGCTTGGCCGGATTAAAACTGGGATTGCTGCAACTTAACATACAAATGACAGGCTTTAAAGTGGTCAACCCTGAACAGGCACGCTATTCCGCTTCACTGGTTTTTATTGAAAATCAGTTATCCAGTCGCAAAGATCTGCTTCAAACCATTCAAATCGGTGTCTCTAAAGCCCAGGCACAGAGTGAACATTTTGGCTTGTTACATGAAAATGTACTGGCCAACTTGGGCGAAGTTTATCAGAACACCATTAGCACACTCCAGCCAAGAATCATGGTTAATGGTGAGCAGGAATATTTATCCAGACCCGAGATTGCCAATAAAATACGCGCCTGTTTGCTGGCGGGGGTACGCTCAGCTATTTTGTGGCGGCAATGCGGCGGTACGCGCTGGAAATTTTTGTTTTACCGAAAAAAAATCCAGGCTGAATTACAAGTTCTGCTCAAACAAGTCTAGCTCTCATGACCAACCTGATCACTGTCGACCATCTGTGTCGCTATTACGGTAAAGTCTGCGCGGTTAATGACGTCAGCTTTACCTTGGCAAAAGGCGAAGTGCTGGGATTTCTTGGCCCTAATGGCGCGGGCAAAACCACCACCATGCAAATGCTGAGCGGTAATCTGGCCCCCAGTTCCGGACAAATCACCATCAATGGCTTTGATTTGCTGGATCAACCCAATCAGGCCAAACGCAGTCTTGGCTATTTACCGGATACGCCGCCCCTTTATAAAGAACTCAGTGTGCAGGAGTTTTTACATTATTGCGCTGAGCTTCAAGGTATCGGCAAAAACGCCATCACCCAAGCGATTAATCATGCCCAGGAACGCTGTGGTTTAACGGCGGTTTCTCACCGTTTGATTGCCAATCTGTCCAAGGGATTTCAGCAGCGTGTGGGCATTGCTATGGCTATCTTGCACAACCCGGATGTTATTATTCTTGATGAACCGACCGTGGGTCTTGATCCTATCCAGATCAGGGAAATACGCGCCTTAATACGCGAATTGGGGCAAGATCACGGTATCATTCTGTCTACACATATTCTGACTGAAGTACAGGAATCCTGCACGCACGTACAAATTATTCATCAGGGACAACTGATATTAAGTGAGAGCATCGCGGGGCTTAACAAGACCATGAATACCGGCAGTCTTCAAGTGACGACGCGACTGCCGGCAGATGCCAGCCTTTTATTAACCATCCCAGGCGTCAGTTCAATTGAGACCCTTGCCAATAATCAGCTCAAAATTTACTACCACGTGACCGACGATCCAACCCGGCACATTGCCGAAACCATTATTGCCAATGGTTGGGAATTGCAAGAACTGACGCCGGTAAAAAAATCGATGGAAGATATTTTTATCGCCCTGACCCAAGACAACGATTAATGAGCATGATATTAACCATCGCCAAACGAGAGTTTAAAAGTCTGTTTTTGTCACCGCTGGCCTGGACGGTATTAGCCGTCCTGCAAGGACTTTTAGCTTATTTATTTTTAACGCAGGTTGAAACCTTCACCCTGATTCAGCCAAAATTAGCGTCTATTGACGGAGCGCCCGGCTTGACCGATATTGTCGTGACACCTTTGTATGGTAACGCCGCTATTATCTTGTTGCTGGTCACACCGCTATTAACCATGCGCCTAATCTGTGAAGAACGCCGCAACAAAACCCTGTCGCTGTTATTGTCTGCCCCCATTTCCACGACCGATATTATTCTTGGCAAATACTTGGGTAGCCTTGGCTTGTTATTATTGGTGGTTTTTCTGGTTACCCTGATGCCGCTGTCTTTGCTGGTAGGCGGCGAACTTGATTGGGGCAAGCTCGCCGCCAACTTGCTGGCGTTAGTGTTGCTGGTCAGTGCCTTTACGGCTACCGGTCTTTTTATGTCCACGGTTGCCGGTCACCCTACCGTTGCCGCCATGGGCACTTTTGGTATTTTATTATTGTTATGGATTCTGGATTGGTCAGCCGGCATGAATGACCAGCGCAGTGAACTGTTTGAATATCTCTCCATTTTAAGGCATTTCCAAAACCTGCAAAGTGGTCAGCTCAGCTCAGTCGATATCAGCTATTTTTTGCTGTTTACCGCGACTTTTATCCTGCTGAGTATCCGCTGCCTTGCCAACGACCGCTTGCAAAAATGAGCGACTATTCTTTGGAAATGCGATGCCATTTTGTACTCAAACTTTGGATCTGTTGTTGGACTAAATTTTTAATTGTGGAATTGATAGGTTAAGATACCTCACAAACAACACAACGCTCCCGTGGAGATTCCTATTAAACTCACTAACATCAAGAGGTTGCTTTGCCTACAATATCGATGTTTTATG
>CAIUYS010000297.1 GCA_903903365.1 uncultured Methylococcaceae bacterium | reverse complement strand
CGACCAAACCCATAGTAAACATACTATAAGCAAGGGGCCACGACACGCCCTCTGTCATCATTGTAAATTCAGACATACCGCCAATACCGGCCAACACGTTAAGCGGCATAAAAACGACACTGATTATTGTCAAGCGTTTAATATCCTTGTTTTGATTGACGTTAATAAAGCCAATCGCGGCATCCATCAAAAAGTTAATCTTGTTAAAAAGAAACACGGTATGCCCATCCAGAGATTCAATGTCACGCAGAATTTCACGAACATCCGTATGTTGCGTTTCCGAAAGAAACTTGCCGCGCATCAAAAAGGACAAAGCCCGACGGGTATCCAGCACATTGCGACGAATACGTCCGTTAAGATCCTCTTCTTCGGCAATAATCGAGAGAATCTTGGCTGCGTCATCGTCAGTCATCTGGGCTTTGAACACTTGTGTGCCCACGTCTTCCAGTTCGGCGTAGACGTCTTCCAGCGCATTCGCTGAATATTCAACCTCGGCGGCGTAGAGATCCAGCAACACATCCTTAGCGCCCGTTACATAGCCGGACTCTGCCCTTGCCCGTAATCGCTGCAAGCGGAACACCGGCAACTCCCTGTTCCGAACCGAAAACAACGTGTTTTTGCTTAGAATAAACTCCACCGCCACGTTGCGAGACTCGTCTTTTCGGTCAAGCAGAAAATCCGAGCGCAAATGCACTTCGCCATTATCTTCCACATAAAAACGGGCACTGGTCTCCAAGTCAGTCAATTCCTTTGGATTGGGCAAATCGACACCAAAGACATCACTTGCCCAAGCAAATTGCTCGTCTTCGGGCATCACCAAATCGATCCAGATAGGATTAACGCCGACCAGATCCTCATTAGACTCGACAGGAATCTGCCGCAAGCGCCCTTCATGAAGATCAAACACCCGAATGATCGTACTCCGACTCCGGGACCTGACCTCAACAACCAGTTCTGCACGAACAGAACCCGATACCTCACGACGAATATCCTCTTTTCGCTCATCCTTGACCAGTTGCCAAACGATTTGCCGGTCATCAGCGGGCAAAGCCTCCAAGATACGGGCGACAGACTGAAAATCCAGCTGATCCAACAGTCGCTGAAACTCCACCCTGTTTTGTTTGTGCACCAGGTTCTCAACCAAATCATGGCGAGGCATGTCCTGTCGACGCACCAAGTCTTCCACCAATTTATGACGGGCCAGCAATCTTATAACATCAGCCAGATAATCTTGAATGTCTTCGTGATCGTTCATCTTTTTTGCTTTCTTTGTGCTGTAATCCATAAGACGACTCCCTGCATTGACCCGACCTGCACCAACATGGCCGACATTTTATTGATGATTATTACAAAATAGGCCGACTCTAAACAACAAAAACATCGCCACCGCTATTACGTGCGCTTGCAGTAACAAAACTCAGGTTATCAAAATGGGCAAATTTCTGTCTGGCCTCTTGTGTCATCGCTTCAGCTAACGCTACCCCGTCAAGCGCACAGAATCCGGTTGGCCCCCATGAGGTTTGACCAATAGCTACAGCACCCTGCTCAGCCAGCCAGTACATAGCTTCAGCCACTTCCGGACTGGTAAAAACACCCCCTTGAACAGAGGCAAAATGCTCACCGACCGAACATTGCAGACGGGTAATGACTTCACCAAATTTAGTGAGGTCATTTTCGGCCACTGCGGGTAGACCCTGCATTAGCAACAAATAACATAAACGCTCGGCTTCCTGCTTTGGATAAGGCGGTAATTCTTTAAATGCCTGTATTTCCTGCTGACCATGCAAACCTTGTCCGCGTCGATCAAGAACCAAAATAAAACGCCAGGTTTCGGGTATATCCAAATGCACCAGAACAGGCGGTGTAATGGTTTTTTTACCACGACCGCCATCAACCACCAAGCCGCCCTGCTCAAAAACGCCAATCCCGATACCTGATCGCAAACCTCTATCCATCAATGCTGCAATATCCCGAACCGTCAGACCCAAGTTGTAAAACACATTAAGTGCAGAGCCAATTGCCAACGACATTTGCGTACCGGAACCCAATCCAACATGCTCAGGAATGGCAGCTTCAATGATTATACTCAACTTGTCGGAAACATTTAAAGCCTGACACATCAGCGTCAGACATTTATCCGCACGTTTTGCAGAAGGACCGGTAATGGTGCGCTGTTCGGCACGGGTTATTGATAACCGCGTGGCATGTTCATTCAGTGCAACACCGATGCTGCCAAAATGACGGTCTAATGATCCGCTTAAATCAATAAACCCCATGTGTAATCTGGCCGGGGCAATGACTGAGACTTTAGAAT
>CAIUYS010000296.1 GCA_903903365.1 uncultured Methylococcaceae bacterium | reverse complement strand
TTATAGCCATTGATGATAAGTTGTTGCTGTAGGTTAAAATATTTTTAAGAGATTTCACCACGAAGACACGAAGGACACGAAGAAAGCCAAAGCCAAAGCATTAGAGCGGGACAATGAGCAAGGCTTAACGCGCTGCCCTGTCAGCCTGGTTCCCACGCCGGAACGTCACTGGCCACATAAGTACAATAACACCGTAGGAGCGGGCCATGTCCGCGATATTTTGGCTGCAATGCTTAGATTTAGCTTCTTCATCGCGGGCATGGCCCGCTCCTACAATGCTTAACTGTGGGCAGTGACGCCGGACGTGGGAACGATAGAAAGTTTTCTTTGGTTATCAATTAATACCGGACAGCTCAAGTTAATCCTTGATTATTGCCCCGCCAAAATTATGTTGCCTTTTCTTTCTTCGTGTCCTTCGTGTCTTCGTGGTGAATAAGTTATATAAAAAAACCGGATTTCAGTTGCCTGAAATCCGGTTTTTTTTGACTACAGTTTACTCACCGATTATTTCTTGATAATACTGATGCCTTTTAATAAATTAAGGGCTTCATGCAAGGAGTAATCCGTTGCATCCTGCTTGTTATTCTTGTCTTTATCAGGGTCGTCTTTCTTAACATCATCGGCAGGTGCACCTTTGCCTTTCTGTAAATGACCTGATAAATCTGCCTCTTTAACCGGTATAAAATCGGCTTTGTCCAAAGCTTCCAATTTAACGCGTGCCAGAGCGATATCCGGCTCAATGCCTTCAGCCTGTATTGAGCGACCGGAAGGCGTATAGTAACGGGCTGTTGTCAACTTAACTGCGGCACCATTGCTGGTGGGCAATATTGTTTGCACAGAACCTTTACCGAAGGACTTTTCGCCCATAATCACCGCTCGTTTTTGATCCTGCAGCGCACCGGCAACAATCTCTGATGCCGAGGCAGAACCGGCATTAATCAACACGACGATAGGTGCGCCATCAATCAAATCATCAGGTGCCGCATTAAAGCGCATTTCCGAATTTTCGATACGTCCTTCCGTATATACAATAAGTCCGCTTTTAATAAAGGCGTCACTCACTTCAACCGCTGCATTTAAAACACCACCGGGATTATTTCTTAAATCCAGTACCAAGCCTTTTAAGTTGCCGCCGTTTTCTTTTTTCAGTGTAGCCAGGGCTTCTTTAAGTGAATCGCCTGTGCCGGATTGAAAGCTGCTAATACGCACATAACCATAGCCTTTTTCCAATAGCCTGCTTTTGACACTTTTAACTTTTATAATGTCACGAGCCAAGGTTAGTTTTAAAGGGGCTTCCAAGCCTTCACGAACGATGGTCAGGACAATTTTACTGCCGGGTTCTCCACGCATCATCTTGACTGCATCGGTTAAGGTCATGCCTTTTACCGGTTTGTCATCAAGCTTGATAATAAGATCTCCGGCTTTGATACCGGCTTTTTGGGCAGGTGTATCATCAATCGGCGAAACCACTTTAATAAAGCCGTTTTCCATCGTGACTTCTATACCTAATCCGCCAAATTGTCCGGTAGTACCTTCTTTTAATTCCTGATACTCTTCGGCAACCAAATACGCAGAATGTGGATCAAGACCGCTCAACATACCTCGAACAGCATCTTCCAATAATTTTTTATCGGAAACGGGCTCAACATAATCCCTTTTAATCCGACCGAAAATTTCTGTAAATGTTCGTAAATCTTCGTAGGGCAGCGCTTCGTTATCGGTTGCGACATCGCCATTGCTTTTCTCGGCAAAGACACTGACACAGGTACCCATAAAAACACCCAACATAATCCCTAAGGATAAAATAAAAACAGCTTTCTTTTTTAGCATGTGCGTTAAAACTCCAAATCCTAGATTTTCTACATATATTATCATCTAACGACTGATTCGTTTGAAGCCGATTTAATTTCGGCACCATTCAAGCGGATCAATCGGCACACCTTTATTGCGTATTCCAAAATACAACCCGGTTTGGCTACGTCCACCACTTTGTCCAACAGAAGCAATAACGTCGCCGGCAGCTACCGAATCGCCGGTTTTTTTATAAAGACTCTGGTTAAAGGCATACAGTGTCATATACCCCTGACCGTGATCAATAATAATCAACAAGCCATAACTACGCAACCACTCGGCAAAAACCACTTTGCCCGCAGTCACTGCTTTTATTTCCATCCCTTCATTGGCATCAATCAACACACCGTCCCACTTACCCTCGGTTCGCGGGCTCCCAAATTTGTGTGCTAATTTACCATTGACCGGCCAAGGCAGTTGACCTTTAAGCGCAGAAAAATCAGTCTTGGTTTCAGAAGGATTCTCTATAGCTGAAGATAATTCTGTCGTTGGCTCTGCATCAACAGCAAGTTCTTCTTCGGTAACAGGCAATGACTCCATCACACTTTTCAGTCTGTTTTCGCTTTCCTGTAACTGACTTAACTGTTGTTCACTGGAAGAAAATTCATTGCCAATTTGTACCAGCAATTCATTTCTTTGCTTCCTGGCCTCATCAAGAACAATCTGCTCGGATTGCTTTTGTTCCAGATCTTGCTCTAACAGCTTTGTTTCAGTTTGTTTTTGCTCATTCAACTGATCCAAACGCTTAACTGCCGCTTCTATATCCGTGATTTTCTTTAAGCGTTCTTTATTGAAATAGTTAAAATAGACCATCACCCGACTGGATACCACGGGGTCTTGCTGGTTAAGAAGCAACTTTAACTTTTCTTTTTGCCCGATTGCATAAGCCACTTTTATTTGATCGGCCAACTCCTTGCTTAATTTATCAATTTCAGTCTGATAAATGTCAATATTCTCACGAATCTTGTCCAGGCTTTGGCGCTTCCTATCAATTTGGGCCTGCAATATTTTTAATAAAGCCGCTGTTTCACCATAGTGTTTTTCAGTATCGGCCAACAGACTTTGCAAGGTATCTTTTTGTTCTGAAAGTCGCTGCAGGGTCTGCGTGACATTATTAATGTCTGACTCGACTTTATTAAGTTCAGTATTGGTTTGCAAATCCTCTGCATAACCCTGACTGACGCAAGTACCCAGCAAAAAAACAAAAACCAGCTTATTTCTCATTCACCCATCAAACCGCATCAATAAGTGATCTACCCGTCATTTCAGCGGGCTGAGCGACACCTAAAATAGCCAGCATAGTCGGCGCTAAATCAGACAAACCACCACCTGAGGCTAACGGCTTATCCCCACAGACATAAACCAATGGCACCTGGTTTGTCGTATGGGCAGTATGGGGTTCTCCTGTTACTTTATCAACCATTTGCTCGATGTTGCCATGATCAGCGGTTAACAAAAGCTGACCGCCTACCGATTTTAACGCCTCAATGACGCGTTGCAAGGATTTATCGATGGCTTCAACAGCCAGTATCGCCGCAGGAATGATGCCGGTATGTCCCACCATATCGCAATTCGCATAATTGCAAATAATAACGTCGTATTGACCGCCGGTAATCGCCTCAACCAAATGATCGGTAACCTGAGCCGCGTTCATTTCCGGCTGTAAATCGTAGGTTCTGACTTGTGGAGAGGGTACCAAAATCCGGTCTTCTCCTGGAAACGGGGTATCTATGCCACCATTAAGGAAAAAAGTAACATGCGCATATTTTTCAGTTTCAGCCAGTCGTAGTTGCTTCATGCCGATAGTGGACAAGTATTCGCCCAGACCATTTTTAATGTCAACAGAAGGGAACGCGATATCGTAACCAAAATCTTGATGATATTCCGTTAAGGTACAAAAATAACCGGGATGCGGCGCATGGTTTCTATCGAAAGAAGCAAAGACCGGTAACGTTATTGCTTGAGAAATTTCGCGGGCACGATCAGCCCGAAAATTCATAAACACAATAGAGTCTTCGGGATCAAGAGTCACCGCCTGACCGTCGCTGTCTACAATAGCGGTTGGCAACACAAATTCATCGGTCTCGCCCCGTTCGTAAGCGGCGTCCAACCCCTGCCTTGCAGAATCAGCATGAACAGCGGCTTCGCCTTTAACAATCAGATCGTAAGCAGATTTTACACGATCCCAACGATTATCTCTATCCATCGCATAAAAACGACCCGTTATTGAGGCAATACGACCGGCACCGAGTGCGGCAAATTTGGCATCCAACAAGTCAATGGAAGCGGCTGCACTTTTTGGTGGAACATCCCGGCCATCCAAAAATGCATGCAGATAAATTTTACTTAAGCCCCGACTGGCCGCCAGTTCGACCATCGCCGAAATTTGCTCTTCATGACTATGAACGCCACCAGGTGACAACAAGCCCATAATATGCAAAGCCTTGCCTTTATCTTTGGCAAGATCGACTGCGCGACAAAGAACAGGATTGCTAAAAAAACTGCCATCTTTTATCGCATCATTCACCTTGGTGAAGTCTTGAGGAATATAACGACCCGTGCCTATATGAATATGCCCCACTTCAGAATTACCCATTTGCTCATCAGGCAACCCAACCGAGTGTCCGGAACAATCCAATAAAGTCATCGGGTAATCTTTTTGCAACTGATCCCAACAAGGGGTATTAGCCATCGCAATGGCATTATTTTCTTGTTCCAATGAGTAACCAAACCCATCAATAATCAGTAAAACCAGGGGCTTAGGTCTATTCAACATCTTATATTTATCTCCGCACATTAAAAACAAAATTGGGGCTGCCTGACGGATATAAACACAATCAGAATGACTGTTATATTATCCATTACCCAAAATGATTGAAAATAAGGTATCATTTTGTTAAATTTGTCGTTTTGCAAACAGGCAAAGTAACCGTTATATTAATACACGTTGGTAGCAGTTGTGTATAAATAATTCTTCGGAGGTTCTTTATTTACAATTAATACGCCGTAAACCTGTTACATTAAGTACTTTCATGAAAAATAAAAAATCACATATTTTATACGATGATACTGATATAGTCAGGGCGGCTCGCTGCCTAAAAGCCATGTCGCATCCCTTGCGATTAAAAATATTGTGTGTTCTTGGCACTCAGTCCATCAGCGTACAAGATATTGTAGAGCAGGTAGGTACCAGCCAAAGCAATGTTTCCCAGCACTTGGCTATACTTAGAGAAAAAAATATTCTTGGCTCAAAAAGAGAAGCCAATCGCGTTTATTACTTCATTGATGATGAACGCATGCTAAAACTTATTAAGATGATGCGGGACGTTTTTTGTTCCACCCACTAATTCTTTTTCGATATTCACTTAACCTAAAGCAGACTCCATGGACCGTTACCTAGAATTTATTTTAAATCACTATATATTATCGCTTGCACTGGCTGTTGTTACTTATCTGTTAATCCAGGAATTGGTTGACACCGCCTTTAAAAAATTTGGTTCTGTTTCACCGCTACTCGCCGTTGCCAAAATGAACGACAGCGACACGCTGGTTATTGATGTCAGAGAGCCGCATGAATTTATTCACAGTCATATTGAGCAATCCATCAATATGCCTTTAGGTAAATTATCGGAAGATCTTTCTAAAATAGCGGACCATAAAACCAAACCTGTTCTTATCTCCTGTCAAACCGGTACACGCTCGGCTTCTGCTGGCAAGATACTGACAAAAGCAGGATTTGAACAAGTCTTCGTTATTACCGGTGGTATGCAAGCCTGGGAAAACGACTATAAATTACCGGTAAAGATAACCAGTAAACAAAAAAACAAAGCTAAACCTGTCGCCTGACTTTTAAGCAACAAAAGCTTTCATAAAGTTCACGCATTCTAAAACCTTAAACACTAACCTTTAACCTACACATTTATCATGGCCGAAGAACAAACAGCAGTAGACAAACAATTCTCTATCCAAAAAATTTATACAAAAGACATGTCTTTTGAAACACCCAACTCACCCAGCATCTTCACAGAAAAATGGGAACCCACTGTTGATTTTAATCTTGGATCTCACGTTGAGCCATTAGAGAATTCATTATATGAAGTAGCGCTTACTGTCACTATTACCGTTAAAAGCAACGATAAAATCGCTTATCTGGTTGAAGTCAATCAAGCCGGAATTTTTGCCTTAAGCGGTTTTACTGATCAAGAAATGGGCCCTATGGTAGGCAGTTTCTGCCCAAATATTCTATTCCCTTATGCACGCGAAGCGGTATCTGACCTTGTTGCAAAAGGCGGTTTTCCGCAGCTACTGTTAGCGCCGGTAAACTTTGATGCCTTGTATTCACAGCATTTACAACAAACGCAACAACAAGTTCCCGGCTCTGAAACCATCAATTAATTGATGTGATTAACAAAAAAATAGCCATATTGGGCGCCGGTTCATGGGGGACGGCGCTAGCACTTCTGGCAGCCAGAAATGGCTGTCAGACTTTATTATGGGGGCATAACCCTGATCACATAGCGGCTCTTGCCCAAGACCGTCAAAACAAGCGCTATTTACCTGACCATCCTTTTCCTGCAAACCTGACTGTGACCCACGATTTGGCTGACGTGGCTGCATTTAGCAATGTGATACTGGTTTGCGTGCCCAGTCATGTGTTTAAAACAACCTTGATTGAGCTTAAACCGTATTTATCCAGTGAAATAAAAATTGCGTGGGCCAGTAAAGGTTTTAATCCGGATGACGGTTCTTTACTCCATGAAATAGTCGCCAAAATTTTTACCACAAAAACTCCGTCCGCCATTCTTTCAGGCCCCACGTTTGCTCATGAAGTGGCTGCCAACTTGCCAACGGCCATTACCATAGCCTCTGTTCAGCCAAGTTTTGCCAAACAACTGAGTGGTATCTTTCATAGCGGTCATTTTAGAATCTATACCAGTTCGGATGTGGTGGGCGTCGAAGTGGGGGGCGCAGTAAAAAATGTTCTGGCTATTGCCGCAGGCATTGCCGATGGTCTGGGTTATGGTGCCAATACCCGGGCTGCCCTAATAACACGGGGTCTTAACGAAATCATTCGTTTGGGCGTTGCGCTGGGCGGCAAACAGGAAACCTTTATGGGCTTGGCGGGATTGGGTGATCTTATTTTAACCTGTACCGACAATCAATCCAGAAACCGGCGCTTTGGTTTGGCGTTGGGGCAAGGTAAAGATATAGCAACCGCCACCCAGGAAATTGGTCAAGAAATTGAAGGTATTTCCGCAGCCAGAGAAACCTTTTTACTGGCAATGAAACTCGCCATAGACATGCCCATTACCGAACAAACCTATAAAGTGCTGTACGAAGGTTTGGCACCCAGAACAGCCGTTCAAAATCTATTGGGGCGTGAGCAGAAAGCCGAATCAACATCAACTTAAAGATTTAATTCACCACGAAGACACGAAGTTCACGAAGAAAAACCAAAGTAAAATCTTCGTGTCTTCGTGGTGAAATGTCTTAACTTGATGTCTATGGGGTGGTCTTATTCCGACCTACGCCTATTGCTTGTTATCGCTGAAATCCGTGTTCTATTTTTTAACGGTCACTCAAAGTACGATTTAATGATCAACCCCTGCTTCAGCAAAGGTGGACATTTGATTCAAAAATATGACCGCTGATTGCAATAATGGATAGGCGAGGGCAATGCCGGAGCCTTCTCCCAAACGTAAGTCCAGATTCAACAAGGGCTTGGCTTTAAACTGATCCAACAAAGCTTGGTGCCCCTGTTCGTTGGAAACATGGCAAAATACACAATAATCGAGCACTTGAGGGTGCAGTTTATAGGCGACCAAAAGCGCTGTACTGGCTATAAAACCATCCACCATAATTAACATGCCGGACTCGGCAGCTTTAAGATACGCACCGACCATCATGGCGATTTCAAACCCGCCAAAAGTGGCTAACACGTCTAAAGTCTGTGTTATTTCTTTATGCTGATTGAGTGCTTGCTGCAAAACGGCTAATTTATTTTGTAACTGCTCATCATTTAAACCGGTGCCACGGCCAACGCATTGTGCCAACGGGATGGCGGTTAAACAGTGCATCAGTAAAGCGGCAGACGAGGTATTGCCGATCCCCATTTCACCAAAACCGATGCAATTACAGCCGTCATTAATTTGCTGTAAGACCTGTTTTGCTCCAGCGTGTATGGCTTGCGTACAAACCTCCAGACTCATGGCCGGATCGGTTGAAAAGTTAAGCGTTCCTTTAGCCATTTTTGCATCAATCAGCTTGGGATGGCTCTCTAAATCAGCATTGACTCCGGCATCAACAATCAGTAATTCCAGTTGGTGTTGCTTGGCAATAACACTGATAGCCGCTCCTCCAGACAAAAAATTGGCGACCATTTGCGCGGTAACGGTTTGCGGATAGGCGCTTACTCCCGATTCAACAATGCCATGGTCGCCTGCAAAAATCATGATGCAGGGTTTGTTTAGACTGGGTGTCAGGGTGTTTTGGCACAACCCGATTTGTAGGGCTAACGCTTCCAGTTGACCTAAGGCGCCCAATGGCTTGGTTTTCTGGTCTATTTTAGTTTGTAATAATAGGCTAAGGGTTTCAGAGCGGGGGGCAATAACAAAATCTAGGGGCACGGCGTATTCCAGGTGTTTTCAAATAACAAGGTATTAAGGTTCTTACGATCTTCCCAGTGTTGCTGTTCCAGCATCGGTTTGTCATAAAATTGTTCGACGTGACCCAAACATAAAATGGCGATGGGTCGACTGTCTTCAGGCATGTTCAATAAGTTTTTTAAGGCTTCCGGCTCAAACATGGATACCCAGCCTAAACCCAAACCTTCTGCGCGTGCCGCCAACCACATATTTTGTATGGCGCAGGACAGCGATGCCAAATCCATTTCCGGCAACGTGCGACGACCAAAAATATATTGGTCACGTTGTCCACAAAGGGCGGCGACCAAAACCACAGGGCACTCCATGATTCCTTCCACTTTTAACTTCATAAATTCGTCTTCACGCTCATTTAAAGCTTGGGCGGTGCTTAGGCGTTCCTGCTCAACCAAACCATGAATAGACTGCCGCAAGTCCGGGCAACTGATACGAATAAACCGCCACGGCTGCATAAAACCAACACTAGGCGCATGATGGGCGGCATCCAGCAAGCGGGTTAAAATTTCCGGGGCGATGGGGTCTGATAAAAAATGGCGCATATCACGGCGCTCATAAATAGCCTTGTAGACAGCGGCACACTCTGCATCAGAGAAACGGTTTTTGGTCATGTTTTAGAATCGTTTAAAATAAAGGACGGGTAGAGTGCAGACCGTTGCTGTAGGCTCATACAGATAACATCCCTTGAAGGGATGGTATCTGTCGACAGAGAAATTATTTATCTGAAAATATATATTTTAAAAACTATTTGAAACCTTCAAACGTTTCGGTAGGGGTTTTAAATCCGGACCTGCATCGTTTTATGAGTTAAACGGTTGGCTACGTTTGTGAAAAAAATCAAAGACACCACAAGCCGGGTATTGCCTTTGCAGAAAATTGCCTTAATCCAGGAATAGGTAATCACTTTTACCTACGCCACATTCAGGGCAACGCCAGTCTTCTGGAACATCTTCCCACCGCGTACCTGGTGCAATGCCTGATTCCGGATCACCGTCTTCTTCATCATAGATATGATCGCAAATATCGCACACGTATTTTTTATAATCGGACATCTCTATTTTCCATCAGCTAATAATTAAAAACCAATTCTACATTTCGTAAAGCAAACCTGACTATAACAGTTTCAGGTTAATTTTCAATGCGCGTTATGTTTCCTGTTTAAAGGGCAAATAAGAAGCAGCATCTTTTTTATAACGTTGCACCGCTTTTTGTTCTTCGGTTAGAAACTGATCGATTGCTTTTGCAAACCGGACATCTTTGAGCCAATGTGCAGAATACGTAGTGACTGGTTCAAAGCCGCGCGAGATTTTATGTTCTCCTTGAGCGCCTGAATCAAACTGCTTTAACCCCTGTTCAATGCAATAATCCATACCTTGGTAATAACAGGCTTCAAAATGCAGGCCATTATACTCTTCGTAGCAGCCCCAATAACGGCCATATAACGTATCGGCACCGATAAAACTTAATGCTGCCGCAATCGGTTTGTCGTCTTTAACCGCCAGAATCAGTAATAATTGCTCGCCCATGGTCTCGGCTATTTGTTTAAAAAATGCCGGATTCAAATACGGCTGCGAGCCCTTTTTTAAATACGTCATTGCATAAAATTCAAAAAATGCCTGCCATTGCTCGTCACTGACATCCGGTCCTGCTATACGCAATAAACTAACGCCTTGATCACTGACTCGGCGGCGTTCACGTTTCAGCATTTTGCGTTTACTGGCACTTAAGGTTTGCAAAAAATCATTAAAATCCCGATAGCCCTGGTTAAACCACTGAAACTGCACACCCTCACGAATACTTAAATTCAATGACCGAAATAACTCAACTTGATGAAGTGCAGGGAACAGGCAATGCCATGAAGAAATGCCCCTCTGTTCCGAAAGCTGTTTTATAAACGTCAACAAGAGTTGCGTAATCTCAAGCGGGTCGATAGCGGCCTTAACAACAATACGTGAACCCTGACAAGGCGTTAGCGGGATGGAGGTCAGCCACTTTGGATAATAGTCCAGTTCATGTTGCTGATACGCCTGTGCCCACTGATGATCAAACACATATTCACCCCGGGAATGTTGTTTAAGATACAGCGGCATAAAAGCAACCAGTTCCTCTTTATCCAACACCAGTAAATGTGCAGGCATCCAACCCGTTTGCACGGCGATAGAACCACTTTGCTCCAGCGCCAATAAAAATTCATGGCGCATAAAAGGGTAGGCGTCACCGGCAAGACGGTTCCACTCGGCATAATCAACTTGCGCCATACTACTGATTTGTTTTATGTCCATTTTTAAAACAGGGTCGTTAAAATAATAGAATAACATCAATTCATCAAAGTCATAATTCATAAACGGGTTATCAAACCAGTCAATACTGATCCATCAACGTTAAACTGGTATCACTTTAGAACACGCATGACGCCGATTATAAGGGTTCAGTGCATTTTATGGGTAGTTGAAAATAGCCATTGAAGGGATGGAGGGTGTCTGTAAAATAGACCCGCTTAAAATGGGCTGTCTTGGTGGATCAGCTTTTTATGAGATTAATAAGCATTCCTTATCTGTCTTTATCAATTAAATCCGTGGCATCCGTGTTCTATAATTTAACGACTGAGTTATCACTATAATTAAACGGTTAACTTTGAAGTATTGGAAAGTAAGCCTTGGACGAGTAAGATAGTGAAATTTTTTAATCAAGTCTTGATAATCAGTCTTGATGTAATGCATGACAAGTGCATCTTCGGTGCAGTTGTTGTGAGGGAAATCGTGCGATACCATCCCAAAAAGTAATTCATACCGGGTATGAAATGCAAAGATAGAGGGATTATTTTTATACCAACATCTATAAATAGTGGCATAAAAAAACGCTTTATGTATTTATCTTTTTGGTGTTTTGCATTTGTAAGTTATATTGAAAGCGTCTGGTTTATTTCAATATTGGGTTTAATGGCATGTGGTTTTAAACTGGCGGTGGTCATTTGTGGTAATGGCAACGCTTTAAAAAAGCGGTAAGATCAATGGTGAAGCAAAGCACTATAAAATCTCTACCCATAGAATAATTTAATTTTATAACAATCATTTACAGGTAACGATAGTAATGCGTAACAATTTTTTAAATCTGGGTTTTTTAGTCTTGGCATTGTCATCAGTTTCGGTTAATGCTGAAATTTTGAGTAAAGATGCGATACCCTCGCCGATATTGGATCAATTTTACAAAAGACATCCAAACGCTATTGATATTTCTGCGGAAAAGAAAACCCATTTTAAGCAAGCTTTATACGAAATTACTTTTAAAGACGAGAAAGATAAAGCGGCGATAATTGAGTTGTATAGAGGTAATGGCCATTTTTTTGTTAATGGTGACAACGTGACAACATCAAATATGATGCCTGCTATTGCCCATGATAATTTAAAGGCGGCTTTCGATACCTACAATATTAAAGAGGCGATTTTGGTGGTAAATCCTAATGGCGTTGGCGAAGAATATGATCTGACCGTTAATGCAGCAGGTAATAATTGGAGTGTTATCATTGACCATAACGGCAATATAACCCAAAAAGAGCGTGATTAAACGTTAAAAAGTTCACCGGCACAAGGTTGCGACCTTTTGCCTTCTCTGATTTCATAGAGAGAAAAGTGAGCAGGAATAATATCCAAGTGATAAAACCTGAAACTATAAAAGGTTATTATTGTAAAATGGTTTTTTTCAAAAAACATGATAGAAGACACTATTAACCCGAGTACGGTACAACCGGATCAGCCAATGCCCGATAAAACTTCTACCCAAGCGTTTATTGAAAAAATAGGAGTAAAAGAATTTGCTCCCTACTCACCATGGCGATTGGGGAAAAAAGGTCGTTGCGTTGATTTTTGATTAAAACAACCACTGGATAACACGATGGCAATAAATAGTAACAGGCCTGTTTCACCACATCTCCAAGTCTACAAACTTCCATTAACCGGCGTCATCTC
>CAIUYS010000295.1 GCA_903903365.1 uncultured Methylococcaceae bacterium | reverse complement strand
CCCACGGCATCGCCTTTGACCAACACGGCATTCATGACGCCGTTGACATTGGCAATCAACCTGCGCTCGGGGATTAAGGTAGGATGCACTCTTAATTCAATGCCTTCGGCCGTTTTTCTGGCAATACCTAAATGCTTGATTCGGTAACCCAATTGTTCGGCATACTCGACATCAAGTCGGGTTATTTGGGTAATGCCTTCGGTATAAACCTTATCAAACTGTAACGGAATACCAAAAGCAATTGAAGCCAGGATGGTTAATTTGTGTCCGGCATCAATGCCTTCGACATCAAAAGTCGGATCAGCTTCCGCATAACCAAGGGCTTGCGCTTCGGCCAACACGTCATAAAAATCACGGCCTTTATCACGCATTTCGGTTAGTATAAAATTACCGGTGCCGTTGATAATGCCGGCCAGCCATTCAATTTCGTTGCCACTCAAGCCTTCGCGTATGGCTTTTATGATGGGAATACCGCCGGCAACCGCGGCTTCAAAAGCGACGATGACGCCTTTTTCACTGGCTTTGGCAAAAATCTCGTTACCGTGTAAAGCAATCAGAGACTTGTTGGCCGTTACAACGTGCTTGCCGTTGGCTATGGCTTTTAAGACCATGTCTTTAACAAGCCCTGCCCCACCAATCAATTCCAGAACGATATCAATCTCCGGATCGTTGATAATATCCATCGGATCAGTGCTTAATATAATACCTTGGGTATCGCAAATCCGTTCTTTGCCTAAATCCTTTGCCGAAGCTCGGGTGATAATGATTTCCCGGCCTGCCCGTCGAGCAATTTCTGCGGCATTACGTTTTAACACATTGACCGTACCACCACCGACAGTACCCAGCCCTAATATACCTACTTTTACCGGTTTCAAATTAAGCTCCAGTTAAAAAATTGTTCACGTTCCAATTGAAGGGGGCGATTTTATCGCCCTTAAAGTTTTACTTGGCTGCCTGTTTAATACCGTCTTTTTTCATCATCAAGCGAATGCCGCGCACGGCCTGACGGGTTCGGTGTTCATTCTCAATTAAACCAAACCGGACATGATCGTCTCCGTACTGACCAAAACCAATACCTGGGGAAACGGCTACTTTTGCTTCTGCCAGTAATTTTTTACAAAACTCTAACGAACCCATGGACTGATAAGCTTCCGGAATTTTTGCCCAGACAAACATCGTGGCTTTGGGTTTTTTAACAGGCCAACCGGCAGCATTTAAACCCTCGCATAACACATCGCGTCTTTTTCTATAGACCTCGGCGATTTCCTTGACACACTCTTGCGGGCCTTCCAAGGCAGCAATGGCAGCAATTTGAATCGGTGTAAACGTGCCATAATCCAGATAGGATTTAATCTTGGCCAACGCAGCAACCAGCTCTTTGTTACCACACATAAAACCCACGCGCCAACCGGGCATGTTATAACTTTTAGACATGGAGAAAAATTCTACGGCAATGTCTTTCGCGCCTTCAACCTGAAGAATGGAGGGTGCTACGTAACCGTCAAAAACAATATCCGCATAGGCAATATCCTGTACTACCCAGATATTATGCTCTTTAGCCACGGAGATAATTTTTTCAAAAAAATCCAGTTCTACACATTCAGTGGTAGGATTTCCAGGGAAATTAAGAATTAACATTTTAGGTTTGGGCCATGAATCAACAATGGCTTTTTGCAATTCTTCAAAAAAATCGCCACCCGGAATCATCGGCACATGCCGTAAATCTGCGCCAGCAATTACCACACCATAAGGATGAATCGGATAAGCCGGATTAGGTACCAGTACAACATCGCCAGGCCCCAGTGTTGCCAATGCCAAATGCGCCAAACCTTCTTTGGAACCAATGGTAACAATGGCTTCGGTTTCCGGATCCAGATCGACATCAAAACGGGTTTTATACCAGTTACAGATCGCCTTCCTTAAGCGGGGAATCCCTTTGGACACTGAGTAACGATGCGTATCGGTTCGCAGCGTGGCTTCAACCATTTTATCAACGATATGTTTAGGCGTTGGCTGATCGGGATTACCCATGCCAAAATCAATAATATCCTCTCCCGCCGCACGAGCCTTGGCTTTCAACTCGTTAACAATGTTAAAAACGTAGGGGGGTAAACGACTTATTCTATGAAATTCTTCCATTTAAAGCTCTTGAGTAACCCAAGTATGAGTAAGATTAAAAAAATATAACTTCCCGGTAAATCTTTAAGGGCTTAAAAACCTTGGATTTAAATGCTGCCTACAAGAGAAGTTACAAAAAAACTGTCTAAATTACTGGTGTTAACGCCTTCTGTCAAATAATAGCGCTTATTTAGCCGAGTAACGGCTTACTTTAAGGACAATACCCGTTCCACTCGCAGCAAGTCTTCTTGTGTATCAACCCCCGCTTGTGGCGTTTGGTCGACAATTTTTACCAAGATGGCTTCGCCGTGCCACAAAATTCTGAGTTGTTCCAGCGCTTCAACCGACTCAAGGGGGGACGGTTCCCAAGAACAGTAACGCTTTAAAAAATCGACCGTATAGGCATAAAGTCCAATGTGCCGAAGATAAGGCACAGTACCGGACGGGGTTCTGCCTAAATTAGCAAAAGCTTCTCGCTCCCACGGAATGGGCGCACGGCTAAAATAAAGCGCATAACCGACTTTATTTAAGACCACTTTAACGGCATTGGGATTAAATATTTCTTCTGAATCAATTATCCTGGCCGCCAGCGTTGCAATACCTGCCTGTTGCTGACCTGCCAAGGCAAGCGCCACCTGATGAATCGTTGCCGGTGGAATCAGCGGCTCATCGCCTTGCAGATTAACGATAATTTCGTTATCTGCCCAACCACAGTGCGCTGCAACTTCGGCGATTCTTTCCGTGCCGCTTTGATGGTCAGTGCGCGTCATGACGGCTTTAATGCCCAAGGCGTTAACGGTTTGAAAAATCCGTTCATCATCGGTAGCGACGATAATTTCTTCTGCACCCGCTTCTTGCGCACGCTCACAAACATGGGCAATCATGGGTTTGCCGGCAATCGCCAATAACGGTTTACCCGGTAGCCGGGTTGAGGCATAGCGGGCCGGAATAACGACTTTAAAACGTAGCGTCATTTGTATAAGGCGTCAGTTTCTTCACTGCTTAACTCGCGGGCTTCATCTTCAAGCATCACGGGAATATCATCACGGATTGGAAAAGCAAGGCGGTCTGCCCTGCAGATTAATTCTTCTTTGGTTTTATCATAGCGCAAGGGACTCTTGCATAAAGGGCAGGCCAAAATATCGAGCAGTTTTTTATCTATCATGCTTTTCTCTTAAGTAAGTTTAATAATTGTTCGGAAAAAGCGGCCTCAGGCACTGCTTTTACTGGAAGATACCAATGCTGTTCTCCTGCAAATGCCCTGCATTTTACAGCATCTTTTTCAGTCATTAGCACAGGTTTGTTATCTTTAAATTCAATATCATGGTGCTGGAAGGGATAATGATCGGGAAAATTATGAGTTTTACAGATTAAGCCAGCGGCTTCCAATACTTTAAAAAAACGCTCAGGATTACCAATACCAGCCAAAGCATGGCACTCAACACCCTTAAATTCCTGCAAAGGTTTTTGCTCGCCTGTCACTAAATTAACCAACTGGTCACCCACCAAGCGCATGGACATCTCATTGTCTTCATATTTCTCACCATTAACGATGATAAAATCAACATTTTGTAATCTTTCAATAGGCTCGCGCAATGGTCCGGCAGGTAAACAGTAGCCGTTACCAAAACGTCTTTCTCCATCGATAACCGCAATTTCAATCGTTCTGTTTAAGGCATAATGTTGCAAACCATCATCGGATAAAATGACATCACAATCGGCTTTACTGAGCAACAATTTTGCAGCGTCTACCCGCAACGGCCCTACCGCCATCGGGCAACCCGTTTGTTTGGCGATTAACAAGGCTTCATCGCCGGTGTTTTTGGCATCGCTGTCAACCGTCACCCATTGTGGCCATGATTCTGCTTGCCCACCGTAACCACGACTAATGATGCCCGGTTTAAAACCGGATTCTTTAAGAAACTCAGCCAACCAAATAATCAACGGTGTTTTACCTGTGCCGCCCACTGTAATATTGCCTACGATGATAACCGGAACCGGTAAGGTGTGTGATTTGAGTATGCCTAAACGATATAAGAAACGTCTAAATCTGACTGCATCATTAAATAAAAAGCCAAAAGGTGATAACCATAGACCAATAACCTGATCTTTATACCAAATGTCCGTTGCCCAACGCGTTAGTTGTTTTTTCATAATTTATTTTTTTGAATGTAAGGCGGCAAAAGTGATATGACTAAATCCGGCATCCCCTGCCGCTTCCAAGGCTGTAATAACAGCTTGATGCGGTGTCTTACCATCGGCATTGATGATAAAGGGCTGATCCTTTGATTGTTCGGCCAGTTTTAGTAATTCCTGCTTTAAGGTGTCAATTTGCTGATTGGCTAATGTGTGCGACAAACCATCATCTCCTTTCAGGAAATAAGCACCGTTTACATCAATGGTTAACGTGACCATTTTAGGCAACTGCTCTGCCTCTGCCCCATCCGCTTCCGGCAACGTAACCTTGACTTCCGTGTTGCGATTAAAAGTGGTGGAAACCATAAAGAAAAGCAATAACACAAACAGCACGTCAATCATTGATATTAAAGTAATATCAATCTTTTCTCGTTTTTTTCGGCGAAAATTCATCAGTAGACCTCTCTGTCTCCATGCAGTATATCAATCAACTTTAACGCTTCAGATTCCATATCAACTATATACTCGTCCACCAATCTTTCAAAATAACGATGAAAAATCAAACTGGGAATGCCGACCGTCAAGCCTGCGGCTGTCGTAATCAGTGCCACCGAAATTCCTCCCGCCAAAACACTCGGATCTCCCGCACCGTGTTGCATCAGTGAAGAAAAAATGTCTATCATACCAAACACGGTTCCCAACAAACCCAACAAGGGGCCAATGGCTGCAATTGTACCCAAGGTATTAAGATAACGCTCTAAATCATGCACCACTTTTCGGCCTGATTCTTCAATGTATTCTTTCATAACATCCCTGCCGTGATGCCTGTTGGCAAGTCCTACCGCTAAAATACAACCTAACGGTGAGCTGGTTTTTAAACGCCTCAAAACGGTGTCGTCCAGTTTTTTTTCTCGGGATAACTTCCAGACTTGCGGAACCAGTTCCGGCGGTATAATTTTATTTCTTTGTAAAGACCAGAAACGTTCGACGACAATAGTCATGGCTACAACTGAGCATAAAATGATGGGCAGCATCATCCAGCCACCGCTTTTAATTATTTCAAACACATTTTTTCCTAAAAATTAAGATCAGGTTAAAGGTACAAGGTGCAAGATGCAAGGTACAAGGTATAGGATGAAAAAGCCTTTAGCCTTTAGCCTTTAGCCTTTAGCCTTTAACCTTTTCCCGACCTACCCAAATATAAGCAATCACCAAGGCAAGTCCGCAACAGAGTGCTGCCACTGAATAAACAAACCTTGGCCCCAATGATTCCCAATAATAGCCGCTATACAGACTACCCAATACGCCGCCGACGCCAAAACTAAGACTGCTGTATAAGGCCTGCCCTTTGCCCTGATGCTGATCACCAAAATAAAGATGAACCAGATGGATGGCAACCACATGCGCACTGCCAAAAGTGGCGGCATGTAACAATTGAGCCAAAATCAACAAGCTCAAATTTTCCGGACACAAACCTATTATTAACCAGCGACCGATAGCCATCGTCAAACTAAATAATAAAATAGCTCTTAAAGAAAAACGTTTTAACAAGCGCCCCATGTAAATAAATAAAAAGATTTCAGCCAATACGCCAAGCGCCCAAAGTAATCCGGTGACGGTTGCCGAGTATTGATAATGCTTTAAATAAATCGAATAAAAAACGTAATACGGTGAGTGCGCAACCTGCAACAATATATTAACCACAAAAAAGGCTAACACTTCGGGTTTTTTTATGATTTGCAGCATCCGCAGCGGCACTGATTCATAATTGACAGGCTTGGCCTCAGGCGTTATTAAGGTCACCCACCAATTTAAAATCAACAAAGCGATAATCACAAAGGGAAGCATTGCAACGGGTTGCTTATCCAGCAACCAACCCACACCCAATACCGTTACAATAAAACCAACCGAGCCCCAGAGCCTTATTTGACTGTAACGGTGCGCTTCATTTTTTAAATGGAACAAGGTGACCGCTTCAAATTGCGGCAACACGGCATTCCAAAAAAAACTAAACGCCACGGTTATCCAGGCAAACCAGACATAATTGTGCGCAAACAAAAAACCGGCAAACAGTAAGGCCGCAAAAAATGCCGCCAGACGAATTATTCGTAAACTTTTCCCGGTATGGTCGGCAATCCAGCCCCATAAATTGGGTGCGATAATTTTTGTGCCCACCAAAAACGCAGAAAGCTCGCCAATTTCAACGGGATTAAAACCACTGTCTTTTAAGTACAAACTCCAGTACGGTAAAAAACCGCCCAAAGTTGCAAAATAAAAAAAATAAAAACCTGACAATCGCCAGTACGGAACAGACATTGTGTTATTCATGTAAGGAGTGTTTTTGTGGATACCCGAAAATATCATTATTTAAAATGAGCAACCACAAAAGAATTTAATAAGGGCAAGCACATAAGACTTGCCCCCACAGCGATTACCGCAAAATCGGCAATCCTGAAATAACACCGCTATTTTGGGCCCGATGACGCAGAAAATGATCCATCAGCACAATCGCCATCATTGCTTCTGCAATCGGAGTGGCACGAATGCCAACACAGGGATCATGACGACCTTCCGTCACCACGTCAATGGCTTCACCTTGCTGATTGATACTTTTACCGGGCAGCCGCAAACTGGCGGTAGGTTTTAGTGCAATGCTGGCAGTAATGGCTTGACCGCTGGAAATACCGCCCAAAATACCACCGGCATGGTTACTTAAAAAACCGCCTGGCGTCATTTCATCCCGAAATTTTGTACCTTTGGTATCGACACAAGCAAAGCCGTCACCAATTTCCACGCCCTTTACGGCATTAATGCTCATTAAAGCATGCGCCAAATCGGCATCCAGACGATCAAAAATAGGTTCGCCCAAACCGGGCGGAACGTTAGTGGCTACCACCTCAATTCTTGCACCAATCGATTCGCCTTCCTTGCGCAAGGCATCCATGTAGGCTTCCATTTCGGGGACTTTATCTACGTCCGGGCAAAAGAAAGGATTGCTGTCAATAATTGACCAATCCAGCTTTTCAATTTTTATCGGGCCCAGTTGTGATAAATACCCGCGAATTTCTATACCCGCCAGCTCTTTAAGATATTTTTTGGCAATACCGCCAGCCGCAACACGCATGGCTGTTTCACGCGCCGATGAACGCCCACCGCCACGATAATCTCTAAAACCATATTTCTGCTGGTACGTATAATCGGCATGACCCGGTCTAAAGGTGTCGGCAATTTTAGAATAATCTTTTGAGCGTTGATCGGTATTTTCAATAAGCAAACCAATCGGCGTACCCGTGGTTTTACCCTCAAACACACCCGACAAAATTCTGACTTCATCTGCTTCGCGCCGTTGCGTGGTATGTCGTGACGTACCCGGTTTTCTGCGGTCAAGATCGTCCTGCAAATCCGCTTCTGTCAAGGCTAATCCCGGAGGACAGCCATCAACGATACAGCCAATGGCTGGGCCATGACTTTCACCAAATGATGTAACGGTAAATAATTTTCCTATCGTATTTCCAGACATATTAACGTAAAGCCGCTATAAATAATTCGTGATAATAATTAACCTGTTCAGCAGTCAGCAAAAACACACCGTCTCCGCCCCGCTCAAAATCCAGCCAGTAAAAAGGCACATCAGGAAAAGTATTTTGTAGCGTTTCTGCACTACTGCCCACTTCCACAATCAAAATCCCCAGCTCTGCCAAGTAATCATTGGCATCAGCCAGAATGCGAATCACAAGATCCAGGCCGCTAAGACCGCCTTTAAAACCCATGTCCGGTTCCGCACGAAACTCCTGCGGCAACTGCTCCCATTCTTCATGGCT
>CAIUYS010000294.1 GCA_903903365.1 uncultured Methylococcaceae bacterium | reverse complement strand
CCGGAGCGTGGGAACTAGGCAGATTCTGGGGGTTATTTTCTGAGTACTGTTTAATCATAAAACACGGATGAAACGATTATACGGATTTCAAAACTTTTCTTATCCGTGTCTATCAGTCGAATCCGTCTCATCTGTGTTCTATAAAAGAGACCGTTCGCTGAGCGGAGTCGAAGCGGACAACTCGCTTCGACTCCGCTCAGCGAACGATTTAACCTTAAACTGTCCCGCCTTAAATAGGTAGCCTATTTTTTTAACGGCTAACTTTCTTAAGAACTGCACGACAACATTGAACAACCCGCGCGTTGTCGTGCCCAATCTGGGCGTTTAGCGGCAAATTCTTCTTGGTCGGGCTGTTCATTGTAGGGGTGGCGCAATAATTCCAATAACTCGTTAACCATTGAAAAATCACCTTGATCAGCTTTATCAATGGCGAGTTGGGCAAGGTAGTTCCGCAGGACATATTTAGGATTGACGGCATTCATTCGCTGTCTTCTCAAGTCATTTGATGTACCGTCAATTTTCAAACGCTTAAGATAACGCTCAAGCCACACCGTTAAACGGGATTTATACTCTGGCGTTATTTGTTCTGGAACGTAATAAGCGACGCTTAAAAGATTAAATATTGCTTCATAATCAACCGGCTCTACGCTTATATCTATCTTGGCTAACTGACGATAAAAAAGTGTCATGTCGGTTTCAATCAACGCCAGCAGTTCCAACAATTCAGTGCATAAGTCGCCGTCGGTTGCCGTGTCAAAGGCATTCAAACCCAGTTTACCCGCCATCATGGTTTGCCAGTTCTGTTCAAAGGTCAGCTTATAAACAGCCAACGCTTCTTGCAACGGTTCTACTTGCTCAATGAGCGGATAAATGGCATTAGCCAGTTGCCCCAGATTCCAGTAAGCGATTTGCGGCTGGTTGCCGAAACGATAACGGCGCTGTTCGACATCGGTCGTGTTGGGCGTCCAGTTAAGATCAAAATTTTCCAGCCAGCCGTAAGGCCCGTAATCAATGGTCAGACCCAATATCGACATGTTATCGGTATTCATGACCCCATGAACAAAGCCGACGCGCTGCCAATGCACAATCATTTCTGCCGTCCTTCGGCAAACTTCGGTAAACCAGGTGATATACACGTCTGGCGATGGTTCGCCCAAATGCGGAAAATCAGTGCATATCGTGTAGTCCGCCAGTTTTTTTAGCAAAGCAACATCGCCGCGTGCGGTTAAAATTTGAAAGCTGCCAAAGCGGGTAAAGGAGGGCGCAACCCGACAAACAATAGCCCCCGGTTCCGCTTTCGGATTACCGTCGTAAAACATATCCCGAATAACCGTTTCACCGGTCAGCACCAAACTTAACGCCCGTGTGGTCGGTACGCCCAAATGATACATGGCCTCGCTGCATAAAAATTCACGCACGGATGAGCGTAACACCGCCAAACCGTCTGCTGTTCTGGAGTAAGGTGTAGGTCCCGCACCTTTAAGTTGCAAAGCCCAACGCTCACCTTTTTGATTGACTATCTCGCCCAAATTAATGGCGCGGCCATCACCGAGTTGACCTGCCCAATTACCAAACTGATGACCGCCGTAACAAGTCGCATAAGATTCCATGCCGGCAGTCAGGCTGTTACCGGAAAATACTTGCGTAAAATCATCCGCTTCACAGGCATCGGCGGTCAAATCCAGTAATTCGGCAACTTCTCTCGAATAAGCCACCCGTTGCGGATTTACCACGGGGGTGGGTTTTACTCGCGAGTAACAAGCGCCGAAAACCTGACGACGATTATTGATAGTTTCTTCATCAGCAGGTAATTCACGAATGAAGCGATTATCGAAAATTAAATCATTAAGGTTGGATGGATTGGGTTGAGAATTCATGGGCAATAAGTAGGTGTTATGATAATTGGCGAAAAACCCAATAGACAGTCCGGGATATTGGCATTTGTTATTTCGTGTAGCTTATCATACTGGATAAATCAGTAGTAGGGTGCGCATCGCGCACCACAACCATGCCAAAGACTTAAACATAAACCCAATAGGCACCCGGTAGAAAAAATAATAGATTTTGGTGCAAATAAAATCGATTAGTGGATGCGATTTTAGGTGCGCGATGCGCACACTACCACTCAAGTTTTGAAAGCTATTGAACTCTTTAAGCGTTCCGGTCGGGGTTGCAACCCCCGACCGGCATCGGATCCCTTATGCCTGACTATTTAAATAGTCTTCATAATTACCGGCAAAATCAACTATCCCGTGGGGTGTCAATTCAATAACGCGTGTCGCCAGTGAAGATACAAACTCGCGGTCATGACTGACAAAAATCAAGGTGCCTGGATAATTTTCCAGGGCCGTATTTAACGCTTCAATGGATTCCATATCAAGATGGTTGGTGGGTTCATCCAACACCATGATGTTGTTTTTTTGCAGTATCAGTTTGCCGAACATCATACGACCCTGTTCGCCACCGGAGATGACTTTAACCGATTTGTTGATGTCGTCTGCACTAAACAACAAGCGACCCAAAGTGCCGCGTAAGGCTTGGTCATCGTCAGATTCTTTACGCCATTGACTCATCCAGTCAATCAATGTGGCATCTTCGGCAAAGTCCTCGGAATGATCTTGGGCAAAATAGCCCACTTCCGAGTTTTCTGACCATTTGACGGTACCGGCATCGGGTTGTAATTCACCGACCAGCGTGCGCAACAACGTTGATTTACCGATACCGTTCGGGCCAATAACGGCAACACGCTCACCCACGGGAATCATTAAGTTGAGATTTTTAAATAGGGGTTCTGCACCATAACCTTTGCTTACTTTTTCAACTTCCAACGCTAAACGATGCAGTTTTTTGGTTTGTTCAAAGCGTAAAAACGGACTGACCCGACTGGACGGTTTAACTTCATCCAGTTTGATTTTATCCAATTGTTTGGCACGCGAGGTGGCTTGTTTGGCTTTGGATGCATTGGCAGAGAAGCGACTGACAAAGGTTTGCAGTTCGGCAATCTGGATTTTTTTCTTGGCATTGCCGGACAGTAAACGCTCACGAACCTCGGTAACCGCTATCATGTAATCGTCATAATTACCCGGATAAACACGCAGTTCGCCATAATCCATATCGGCCATGTGTGTACAAACACTGTTTAAAAAGTGGCGGTCATGCGAAATGATAACCATGGTGCAATTGCGCTGATTGAGTATTTCTTCAAGCCAGCGAATCGTGTTGATGTCCAGGTTGTTGGTTGGTTCATCCAACAGCATGATGTCAGGATTTGAAAATAACGCCTGTGCCAACAACACCCGCAACTTCCAACCGGGGGCAACGGCGCTCATTAAACCGCTATGTTGTTCCAGTGGAATATCCAGTCCCAGCAGTATTTCACCGGCGCGTGATTCGGCGGTGTAGCCGTTGTATTCCGCAAACACCGATTCAAGTTCGGCGGCATGCATATAGTCGTCTTCGGTGGCTTCCAGATTAGCGTAAATGGCGTCGCGTTCCGACATGGCCGCCCACATTTCTGCGTGTCCCAT
>CAIUYS010000293.1 GCA_903903365.1 uncultured Methylococcaceae bacterium | reverse complement strand
CGTTATCCTGCGGACTGCCCTTTCGCTTCCAGTTGCTCTCCACCCCATTTCACAATGACGCAGTTACTTTCAGCTACGACGTTATGGCTTACGCCGACAGGGACTTTCACCCTGTTGATAAGTTGCCCTTGTGGGCGCACAAAGACGGCGAAATATCGCCTGAGGCCGAGCGCAAGGAAGCCGAGGCCAATCCCAATAAAGACTCGACAACTGGCAATGACGAAACGACCGAAGATAACTCGGATAAGAAGAAAAAACGCAAACGTGAATCTAAACTGCCAAAGATAAAAATAGACCGCGATGAAATTTGTTATCTTAACAAAGACGGGCTACCGGATGACTCAATATTTAAAGGCTATAAGCCTGCCCTGTCGTGGTACAGAATATCATCATCAAATCTGATCATGTTAGATACCTCCGCGAGGTTTATTATTTGCCATCCACTCATTGGCTTCTCACGCTCCACTTGGTCACGCAGGCGAAAACCGGCATTTCAGATCATTCATTACACCGCCAATTGAGTGTTTCCAACAATACCGACTGGAGCATCAAACAGAAGCTGATGCAGATGATAAAGGAACGTGATGACAGTGTCTGGCGTATCACGCTATCAATCACAAACACCTTTCACGTAATTTGGCAGAGTTTTGTTGCTGCAATCGGCGGTTTGTTCTTGAGGATATGCTGCCCCGCCTATGTTACGTTGCGGCCAAAACGCCGCCTATGCGGTTACTGAAAATGGCTGAGGTATATGGGTAATTCGGTCTCCTTATAAAGTATTGCTCTAAATACATATCACAACACTTGGTTTTTTAAAACTGTTAATTTTAAAATGAAGGGCGCTCAATTTCTTATGATGTAAATCTTTGTAACCTAGAAATTAATTATTTAATATCTATACTTAGTAATGTCAATTAACGCATTTAACCCATTTATTCGCTCTTAATGTAGTCACAGGTAGACTTATTTTCAATGACTTGGAATCGTTAAAATTTATTAAAAAACACATTTTCAAAACTCCGACAACAATAAATAAATGAGTTCCGACACGCTGGCGATAAAAATAACGTTTAATATCTGTTTTCTCTGGTTTTTAGTCTTGTAACCCTATGATTTATTGTGTGCCTGTGACTAATAAAATTTACTCTTAATGAAGATAACCAATTTATTAATAACAATGTGTTACATCAAATAGTGAAAAATGGATTAAAGCTTATGTTTCTGATTTATTTTATAACTAGTTATTAAAGTAACTTATTAGATTCTTTAGCAATTTATCATATGGATTAATATTATATGTGTGGAATCTGCGGTATTGCAGCTCTCTCGTTAGAGATCAAAATTAGTGAAAGTGATGTCCGCAGTATGTTGCCTTCCTTGCGTCATCGAGGCCCTGATGGTAGCGGTGTTTACCTTGATCGTCGTCAACGAATAGGGTTAGGGCACACTCGTCTTAGCATTATTGACCTTGCTGGTGGTGCTCAGCCAATGCACAACGAGGATAAGACTGTATGGATTTCTTTTAATGGCGAGATATTTAATTACCTCGAATTACGCAATACATTGCTTAAAGAGGGACACAGCTTTTACACCCATAGTGATACTGAAGTTATCGTTCATGCCTACGAGCAATATGGTGACGATTTTGTTCAACACCTAAACGGCCAATTTGCCATCGCTCTTTGGGATAGCAATAGGCAACGCTTGTTGTTGGTGCGTGATCGGGTCGGTATTTTGCCACTTTTTTATACACGTCAAGGTGATCGAATCTTGTTCGCTTCGGAAATCAAAGCATTACTACCACAACTCTCGGAAGCGCCTCGCATTTCTCCGGCATCTCTGGATCAGATATTCACTTTCTGGGCGCCACGAAGTCCAAACACCTTATTTGAAGATATCTTCGAAGTATCACCAGGACACATGTTGGTGCTGGAAAGTGGTCGTTTGCAAGAGTCAACTTACTGGGACTGGAACTTTCCTGTACTAGATGGATATCTTAAGGGTTCAGATACCGAGCTGGCCGAGCAGCTTTACTATTTACTGGCTGATGCAACCAGCATTCGCTTGCGTGCGGATGTACCTGTCGGCGCTTATCTCTCTGGCGGACTAGATTCCTCCGCGTTGGTAGCGCTTATCCGTGGTCACTCGGACGCACCACTTAAGACCTTCTCAATAGGATTTGAAGAACAGTCCCTTGACGAATCTGCTTTTCAAAAGCAAATGATCGACTATCTTGGTATCGAAAATAGCAGAATACTTTGTCATAATCGTGACATTGCCATAGATTTTCCGGCCACTGTTTTCAATGCCGAAACCGTAATTCTGCGAACTGCTCCCTCGCCCATGCGACAACTATCCGGCTTGGCGCACGCCTCAGGTTATAAAGTAGTTCTTACTGGTGAAGGAGCCGATGAAGCATTGGGCGGCTATGATTTGTTCAAAGAGGCCAAGATTCGCCAATTCTGGGCTCGCCACCCCAGCTCTGAATGGCGATCTCTTCTGCTTAAAGTCCTGTATCCCTATCTGGAAACGTCCGGTACTCAGGCTAAAACCTACTTACAAAATTATTACAGCATCGGTTTGGATAATCCAAATCAGCCAGGATTCAGTCATCTTACCAGATGGTTTACAACCGCCCAGTGCAAGGTTTTTTTCTCGAAGGAGCTGAACTCCGCCTTGCGTGAAGATGCTGTCGCCAGACTAACCAAACAATTGCCCTCCGCTTTCGCACACTGGCATTCGTTCAATCGCGCTCAATATTTGGAGGCCAAAACCCTAATGGGCGGCTATTTGTTATGTTCTCAGGGTGATCGTATGCTGATGGCTAATTCTGTAGAGGGGCGCTTCCCATTTTTGGATCATCGCGTTATTGAGTTTGCTAATCAATTGAATCCGCGTCTAAAAATGCGCGTACTCAACGAGAAGTATCTTTTTAAACAAGCCATGAAAAACCATTTGCCTCGACAAATTATTGAACGGCACAAGCAACCTTATCGTGCCCCGGACATACCTGCTTTTTTTTCTGTAAATCCACCAGCCTATGTAGACGATATGCTGAGTGAGGAAAAGCTCAAACGCTATGGTTATTTCGACGCTCAAAAAGTCGGTTTTTTGCTGAAGAAAGCTCGGCGTGGCAGTTCAATTGCCTATAAAGATAACATGGCGCTAGTTGGCGTTCTTTCCACACAGTTGTGCCATTATTTTTTTATTGAACAGTTTTCCCAGACCATTCGCGAAGCGGGTACCGCTTATCCTTCATCAAGTTAACCTAGTACTTATGACTATGTATATGAAAAAGACCATTAGAAAATATATCTTGGAACACCTTCTTTTCACTGAAGATGAATCAACGTTACAGGATGACGAATCATTTCTTAATAACGGCATTATAGATTCGACTGGCGTTATGGAAATCATACTTTTCATCGAAGAAAACTTTGGCTTCAGAGTTAATGACGACGAAATAATGCCAGCCAATCTTGATTCCGTAAATAATCTGACTGATTTTATCCAGCGTAAACAAGTCATTGCTGCCTAAAAAAATGATATTTAAGCCACCGCGACTATTGCAAGACACCTTACTCACTTCTGTAGCAAACTATCCTGATCATACCGCTTTGATTTCTGGTGATTTAAGGCTTAGCTATCGCGAGGTGACTGATTATGCTTGCCAACTTGCCAATGCGTTACGTATGCAAGGTGTGCGCAGAGGTGACCGTGTTGCAATTTTTATGGATAACACTTGGCAATGCGCAGTTTCAATTTATGGCATCTTATTGGCAGGTGGGGTGTTTGTCCCCATTAACGTACAAACTAAACAGGATAAATTAGCATTTATTCTTCAGGATGCCGATGCTCATGTATTACTAAGCGAGTCGCTGCTTTCACGAGTTTTTAGTCCGGTGGGCGAACTTTTACCAGAGTTACAGGTATTTTGCACAAAAAACTCCATGGATTTATCAGTGAATATGGGTAACGTGTTCGATAATTTGGTTGATATGCCAACATCCCCACCACCTCAGTCAGCAGTTTCAACGGATCTGGCCGCACTAATTTACACGTCAGGGACAACGGGTGAGCCAAAAGGTGTTATGCATACTCATCAGTCGTTAAATTTTGTATTGGACAGTATCAATGAATATCTTGAGTTTTCACAAGATGAACGACTGCTTTCTGCATTACCACTTAATTTTGGCTATGGTCTATTCCAGTGGCTTTCTGCTGTGCGAATCGGAGCTACTTTAATATTAGAACGTTCTTTCGCTTATCCGGCGCAGGTGTTTAAACGTATGCATGATGAAGCGGTAACCAGTTTAGCAGGCGTACCTACTATTTTCGCCATGATGCTTGCGCTGGATGCCAAACAAGCGTTGCACTTTCCAAGCGTACGACGACTTACCAACGCCGCTGCTGCGTTACCTATTGAATTTATCCCCGGCATACTACGAATGTTCCCTGAAGCCAACTTATATAAGATGTACGGACAGACAGAGTGCATCCGTTGCGCCTACCTGAACCCTGCCAAGGCCGAACTCAAACCTGATTCGGTTGGATGCGCCATACCCGGCACGGAACTACTATTACTGGATGATAATGGAGGCACAGTAGCCAAGGGTGAAGTTGGTAATCTTTACGTGCGTGGCCCCCACTTAATGAAAGGTTATTGGAAACAGCCAGAAAAAACTGCCGAAGTCTTGGTGCCAGGTCCAGTAAAAGGAGAGTTCTTATTAAAAAGCGGTGATTTATTTCGACAGGACGCTGATGGTGATTTCTTTTTTGTCGCACGTAGCGATGAAATTATTAAAAGTCGTGGTGAAAAAATTAGCCCCGTCGAAGTTGAAAATGCAATCTACTGTCTTTCTGAAGTACAGGAAGTTTTGGTCACTGGTCACCCGGATTTTTTGTTAGGTGAGGCAGTATGTGCTTTTGTTACTGTGCGCAAAGGTGAAAAATTGAGTGTACAACAGATTAAGCATATATGTAGCGATCGGCTTGAAAATTTTATGATACCTAAACATGTTTTCTTTTTATCCGAACTGCCGCGGACAGCTAATGGCAAGTTATCACGTAAACTCCTTATGGAGCAATGTGACCATTATTTACCAAACTAGAATAATTTATAACTCAAGGACTCTTTATGCCCAACAACCTTACTGACGGACTAATTATTGATGAATCCGCTGAAATCGAAAAAATTGTGGTGCGGCTTCGAGACCTACTGCGGACTCACTTACATCGTCGAGGACTAATCGTTGCTATTTCCGGTGGTATAGACAGTGCAGTGTGTGCAGCTTTATCCGTGCGTGCTGTCGGTTCTGAGCGTGTATTTGGATTGTTGTTGCCAGAGCGTGATTCTGCTTCCGAAAGTACTCTTAGAGGTCGAATGATGGTAAAGCAACTGGGTATAGCACACGAGGAATTTGATATTGCACCGGTATTAGAAAATTTAGGTTGCTACCATTGGCGCGATGAGGCAATTCGTGCTGTTTTTCCTGCTTATGGACCTGAATGGAAAAGTAAAATAATCATCGCGGGTGGGCAGGCAGGAGGATTGAATTATTTCAAACTAGTTGTTCAGTCACCAAATGGGCAATTATTCGAGGAGAGGCTTGACTCAAAGAATTACCTGCAAATAGTCGCTGCCACTAATTTTAAGCAGCGTGTACGTAAAACCGTTGAATACTTTCATGCCGATCGTTTGAATTATGCTGTAGTCGGCACACCAAACCGTTTGGAATATGATCAAGGTTTTTTTGTAAAAAATGGTGATGGTTCTGCTGACGTAAAACCTATCGCACATTTATATAAAACACAGGTCTACGCCTTGGCACGATACCTGAAGCTCCCAGAGGAGATATGT
>CAIUYS010000292.1 GCA_903903365.1 uncultured Methylococcaceae bacterium | reverse complement strand
GTCGGCATTCCCACGCCGGAGCGTGGGAACGATAGGTAGTTACCTAAGTCTTATCGTTTTTTTCTGCAATAGAGGTATTTATAAGGCTGCACCTAAAAAATTAAATACCCCTTGCCGAACGACGGTTTCAGTTCGTTCGGCTCAATCTAAGGTCTCTTTTATGCCTTACCCAAATACCATTCAATCGTCTTAACAATCCCTGTTTCAAAACTTTCATCGGCTTGCCAGTCCAGTTCGGTTTCTATCTTGGTGGCATCAATGGCATAACGTTTGTCATGTCCGGCGCGGTCTTCAACAAAATTAAGCTGATCTTTATAGCTGCCTTGGGCTTTGGGGTGTAATTCATCCAGAATTTCACAGACTTTATCAGCGATATAGTTATTGTTGCGCTCATTCCGACCGCCAATATTGTAGACTTCGCCAACGTTACCCGCATGGTAAACCAAATCAATGCCTTTACAGTGATCCAGCACGTACAACCAGTCACGTATATTTTTGCCATCGCCATAAATGGGGATGTTTTCGCCACTGATGGCTTTGCGGATAATGGTTGGAATCAGCTTTTCGTTATGCTGTTTAGGGCCATAATTGTTGGAGCAGTTAGTAATCACCGTGTTCATGCCATAGGTATGATAGTAACTGCGCACAATCATATCGCTGCCCGCTTTACTGGCCGAGTAAGGCGAGTTGGGCGCATACGGCGTGGCTTCGGTAAACAAGCCGGTTTCACCCAAGGTTCCGTAGACTTCATCGGTAGAAATATGATGAAAGCGACTGGCTTCATAGCCCGCTTTAAAGACAAACGGTTTTTCCATCCAGTATTTATAAGCAACATCAATCAGGGTAAAGGTGCCATTAACATTGGTCTGTACAAAAACACCGGGGTTTTTGATGGAATTGTCGACATGGCTTTCCGCAGCAAAATGGATAACACCACGAATATCATGCTGGCTAAACAACTGCTCCAGTAACTCGCGGTCACAAATATCGCCATGAACAAACGTATAACGGTCACTACCGTCAATTTCGTCAAGGTTTTCAAGATTACCGGCATAAGTCAGTAAATCAAGATTAACCAAGTGATAGTCAGGATACTTGTTTAAAAAGTAAGGTGCAAAATTACTGCCGATAAAACCGGCGCAACCGGTAATTAAAAGGGATTTCATAAGGCGTTATTTCCGGCTAAATTTAAGTGGATACATTCATTTAATGAAAATGAATGTTTCAAATTGAAGTGTAAAAGCTAAAAATCTGCCTGATGTGTTACACAGGAAAGAATGCTTTGAGAATTAAAGTCAAAATACCGCCAAGCACTAAACCTACCATCCATTTAACAACGATTAATTCGCGCTCCAAACGATTGATATCTGATTTTGTTGCCAACTGCGAATCCATTGCTTCAGAAAAAGCAGTCACCAATGCTTCTGCTTCTGCCTTAGCTTGCGCTTCAGGAACGCCGCCTGCCTTGAGTTTTTCAACATATTTTAAAGTATCAAATGTAATTGTTGACATAACACGCTCTATCAAATGAAGTATTGTTGATTAGTTTAACATAGAGATAAAAAAACTATGTTTCAGGTTTTAAATCTTAAAATAAACCTTAGACGTAGGCCGGAATAAGACCACCCAAGCCTGTCCTGAGCTTGTCGAAGGGCGTAGCGCGTGGTGGCGTTTCCGGCAACTTCGTATAAAGTGCCGGAAACGCTCAACTCGCTTGCGCTCGAAAAGCCTTATTCCGGTCTACTCTTGCCGATAAAGCCGGCGCAGTCGGTGATTAAAAGGTGTTATTTCCGGTTAAATTTTCCAGACAGTCAATTAAACTGTCTTTCCAG
>CAIUYS010000291.1 GCA_903903365.1 uncultured Methylococcaceae bacterium | reverse complement strand
GACCGGCCGAGGCAAGATTTATCTACGTGCCCGTTGTCATTTTGAAAATATTGGGGATAGCAGTCGGCAAGCGATTATCACCACAGAATTACCGTATCAGGTCAACAAAGCACGGTTGCTAGAGAAAATTGCCGAGCTGGTTAAAGAAGGCAAACTTGAAGGTATTTCCGGCTTGCGTGATGAATCCGATAAAGACGGCATGCGCATGGTGGTCGAATTACGTCGCGGTGAAGTGCCTGAAGTTGTATTAAACAACCTTTATAAGCAGACACAATTTCAGACCGTTTTTGGCATTAACATGGTTGCCTTGCTGGACGGTCGGCCGCACTGTATGAACCTGCGGGATATTATTAGTGCGTTTATTAATCACCGGCGCGAAATTGTTACTCGCAGAACAATTTTTAATTTGCGCAGAGCCCGTGAAAGAGCGCACATCTTGGAAGGTCTTGCCGTTGCTTTGGCAAATATTGATGTGATGATCGAACTGATCAAGACATCCAGTAATCGCGAAGAAGCCAAGGTTGGCTTGTTGTCAAGAACCTGGGATGCAGGACTGGTTTCCACTTTGTTGGAACGCGCTGATGCATCACGCTCCAGACCGGAAGATTTGTCTGAAGAGTTTGGTATTCACGCGGGTATTTACCGACTTTCCGAAACGCAGGCTCAGGCTATTCTTGATTTGCGTTTACATCGTTTGACCGGGTTGGAACAGGACAAGATAGTTCAGGAATATAAGCTTTTACTTGAGCAAATTGATGAGTACTTGTTCATTTTGGGTAACGATACGCGTTTGATGGAAATCATTAGGGAAGAATTGGTTGCCATTAAAGACCAATATTCCGATGCACGTCGTACAGAAATTATTCAGAACCAACTGGACTTATCAGAGCAGGATTTAATCACCGAAGAAGATATGGTCGTTACCATGTCCCATGAAGGCTATGTCAAGTCCCAGCCTTTAAGTGATTACAAGGCGCAGCGCCGGGGCGGTCGAGGCAAATCAGCGACAGCCACTAAAGAGCTGGACTTTGTTGACAAGCTAATCGTTGCCAATACACACGACACCATTTTATGCTTCTCTTCATTGGGTAAGGTTTATTGGATGAAAGTGTATCAATTGCCTGTTGCAAGTCGTGCAGCGAGAGGCAAGCCTTTTGTTAATTTATTGCCGCTTGAACAGGGTGAGAAAATTAATGCTATATTGCCTATTCGTGAATTTACGGACAATAAATATATTTTTATGGCGACTTCAGCGGGTACTGTTAAAAAGACCCCGTTAAAAGAATTTGAGCGTCAACGCGCTACCGGCAAAATTGCTATCGATTTAAGGGAAGACGATACGCTGGTCGGTGTTGCTGTCACTGACGGGCAGCAAAATGTTTTATTGTTTGGCAGTACCGGTAAAGCCGTTTGTTTTAATGAAGCGGATGTGCGCTCCATGGGCAGAACTGCGTCAGGTGTGCGTGGAATGCGCTTAAAGGAAGGTCAAAAAATCATTTCCTTGATTATTGCCACCGAAGGCACGGTGCTTAATATTACCGAGAACGGCTATGGCAAGCGTACCAAGCTTGAAGAGTTTACCTGTCATAAACGTGGAGGGCAGGGTTTGATTGCCATACAAACATCGGATCGTAATGGTGCTGTAGTCGGTGCTGTATTGGTTAATGATAACGATGAGCTGATGTTGATTACCGATGGCGGCACCTTGGTGCGTACCCGCGTTGACGGTATTTCAGTAGTCGGCAGAAATACTCAAGGTGTCACGATTATTCGCTTGGATAAAAAAGAAAAAGTCATCGGCGTTGATCGTATCGAAGGTTTGGCCGGTGTTGATGATGAAGACGAAGACGATATTGATAGTGTATTGGATGCTGATAGCGTAATCAGCGATGACGTTGATTCAGAAGACAGTATGGATTTAAATGACGATGATGCATCTTCTACAGAAGATGATGCAGACTCGGGCGATGATGTTGATTCAGACGATAGTGCAGATGATGAAGATGATGACGATGAATAAAATCTATTCGTAGCCAAGATTCAGTTTCGCGATTATAAATCAGGATGGGCAGTGTTTTTCTGCCCATCTTTTTATCAGGATTTCAGATGTAAATGGTGGGCAAAAAAAGTGCTGCCCTTACGCGTGAACGACTAAATTATGTCCATTTTATAACTTTAACCAAGAGAAAAATTATGTCCAGAGTTTATAACTTTAGTGCGGG
>CAIUYS010000290.1 GCA_903903365.1 uncultured Methylococcaceae bacterium | reverse complement strand
GGCTATGGACATGCTAAAAATGGCAAAACGGTCAATGTTCACCCCCTTTGAAGTATCAGTATTCGCCGACCCCAGCGGTGCATTTACAACTGCGGCGGGCCTGGTTGCAGCTGTTGAACGTGAATTAATGACCAAATTCGACACTACCCTAAAAGGAAAAAATATTCTGGTATTAGGCGGAACAGGTCCTGTCGGCCAAGTAGTCTCGGTAATTGCCGCTCAAGGTGGCGCCCACGTAAAGCTCATTGGTCGCCAGCTCGATAAAGCCCAAGCCATTGCCGATATGTGCAACAATGAATTTGGAGAGGGTAAAATCACTATCGAAGCAGGCGCGGATGCAGACAAGGCCGATTATATTAAAACGGCAGATGTTGTTTTTGCTACCGGTGCCGCAGGCATTGAATTATTAAGCGCAGAACTTATTGCCTCAGCGCCACAACTCAAAGTAGCAGCCGATGTCAATGCCGTTCCACCTTCAGGTATCGCTGGCGTTGATGCCTTCCACAATGGCACACCCATTGAAGGGTCAATCAGCGGAGCTGTTGGCTTGGGCGCCATGGCAATTGGTAACATAAAATATCAGACTCAGATCCTGTTGTTAAAAAAGATGATTAATAGCGAAAAACCTGTTTTTCTACATTTTGAACATGCTTTTGAAACTGCCAGAGACCATATTCAATCAAACTCTAAAGTCTGAATTCTGAATTAACCTGCATAAAAACCAAGGAACTCTAATGGCGAAACGTAGCATTCTTCATATGCTTGACCCCATGCCCAACAACAGTCCATTCGACATTAACATGGCACTGGATGCAGGATTTGACGTACTTATCCCGTATAACAACGTCAAGCTGGATAGCATTTATGGACTGACTCAAGATGCCATTTTCTCCCGCAGTCCGTCAGGCATTAAACGAACAGGACTTTTTATTGGCGGCCGTGATTTGGGTTTAGCCATGGACATGCTAAACGCAAGCAAACAAGCCATGGTTACACCTTTTGAAATATCGGTTTTTGCCGATCCCAGCGGTGCTTTCACAACTGCCGCTGCGCTAGTTACATGCGCAGAAAAGCAACTTCAAGAAAAACTCGGCAGCGATCTGGCCGGATGTTCTGTGGTGATTTTTGGAGGAACAGGGCCAGTTGGTATTGCTACCGGAATAATTGCTTCCTTAGCAGGTGCCGATGTAACACTAACCGACCATTTGTCAATCGATACGGCACTGGATGTTGCCACAGCCTACAATCGCCGTTTTAATTGCACGCTTAAAGGAGCGCTGGCCAACTCTGACTCAGACAAAGCCAGCTTGATAGCAAATACTGATATTATTTTTTGTACCGCTAAAGCAGGCGTTCAGGTTTTAAATGCGGGTGTATTAAAAGCAGCCCTGCAACTAAAAGTAGCGGGTGATGTTAATGCGGTTCCTCCTTTTGGAATAGAGGGCGTAAACAACAACGATTGCGGAACCCCTTTGATACATGCGACGAACTCACCAAAAGCCCTAGGAATAGGCGCTTTGGCGATAGGTAATGTTAAGTTTCAACTACAACATGAATTGCTAAAGGAGGTACTTGGACCAGAACAACCATTGTTTATCGACTTCAGATATGCCTTTAAAAAAGCCAGAGAAATGCAATTTGGACCTGTCGTAAACTAGAAACT
>CAIUYS010000289.1 GCA_903903365.1 uncultured Methylococcaceae bacterium | reverse complement strand
CCCTTTTTCAAAGGGGGAGAGCATAGCGAGGGGGCTTGAATAATTACAAAACTTCGTGTTCTTCGCGTCCTTCGTGGTGAATAAAATTGTTGGAAGACTTTTGTCTATTCCTGCACACTTACGTGAAGATTATGCTTAAAACAATTAAAAACAGCTTGGCGCTCAGTTTATTACCGGTACTGATGTTGGCGAATTTTTCAGTGGCTGCTGAAACGGTTGCGAAAAATACGGCCAATAAAGCGGTGTCGGAAAAGTTAACCAGCCAATCTTATACGCTGGATCAGGCGATTGATTATGCAATAGCCAATAATCCTGATCTGCAAATTGCCATAGAACGTATCAATCAGGCTCAAGCCCAATTAGGTGTCGCTCTCTCTGCGTTTTACCCGCAAGTAACCGCCCGAGTGGGTTATGAAACTTCTAACAATCCAGCTCAGGTCTTTTCGATGATTGTGTCGCAAAGGGCTTTCGAACCCAATAATATCAATACTATTAATAATCCGGGTTACCGGCAAAATTTTCGGCCTGAAATTATAGGAAAACTATCGCTCTTTCGTGGCGGACAGGATTATCAAAACAGTAAAGCGGCAGAGCTGGGTATAGACGCGGCTGAGTTTGAGCGTTCAACAGTCCATAATGCCTTGATTGAAGCGGTAACGGCTTCGTATTATGCTTATTTAGCGTCCATAGAGGCGCAAAAAGTTGCTCAGGATTCCATTTCCGCCATTACCAGCGAGCTCAATCAAACCAAACTAAAGTACGATGCCGGAACCGTGCTTAAATCAGATGTATTGTCACTGGAAGTGAAGTTGGCTGAAGCGCAGGATGCCCAAATCAGGGCCGCCAACGGCATTGAACTATCCAAAACCAACATTGCTAATTTGCTGGGTTTATCAAGTTTTCAAGCGTTTACGGTAGCACCGTCATCATCCATATTAACCAAACCCAAATTGACGGCCTCGTTTAATGATTTGCTTGAGCTTGCCATGACGCAGCGCCCGGAAGTTAAGGCCGCAGCCAATCAGGTAGAAATTAGTTTGCGCAAGTTAAAAAGTGAGCAAGGCGCTTATTTACCCAAAGCAGATGCTTATGTGAGTTATGGACAAAACAGCCAAAACCCTGGATTTTCCAGTAGCAGAGATAATGTTACCGCTGGCGTTACCGTCGAAATGGATTTATTTTCAGGGTTTAACACCCAGCAACGGGTGAGTGCCGCAGAGCGAAAAGCCGCAGAAGCGCGTGAAACAGAACGAAAAACCAAGCTGGCCATTGAGCAAGAAGTAAAAATTGCTTATTTAAAACTTGAAGAAGGTTTGGCACGTTTGCGTGTTACGGAAGTCTCGGTGCTGGCTGCCAACGAAGCCTTAAGGCTGGTTAATGAGGAAAGACGCGCTGAAATAGTCACGGTCACTCGTTATATCGAATCGGAAGTCGCCAGAAATAAAGCGCAATCCAACACCATCGCAGCGCATTACGATGCTCTGAGTGCTGAAGCTGCATTAAAAAAAGCTGTCGGCGACTGGAAATAAAGGAGTTCTTATGTCACAACCCGAACACAAAAATAGTCATAAAATTATCAGTATTGCCGCCGCCGTTTTTGCCTTGATTCTGTTACTGCTCTATATGCAAGGCACTTTTGTCAGCAAAGTTTCCCCCGGTTTAAGCCCATTGGCCAGCGATGCAAACACACCAAAAAGTGACACGGTACGGGTTGAAAAAAAGCTGGTTGACGATATTCTTACCT